>DPIB01000040.1 GCA_003522805.1 Fervidobacterium sp.
TCTGAACCCAATAACGAAAGCAAGAAAACTTTCGTTGTAAGGGCTCATGGACTACCACCGAAGAGAATAGAGAAATTGAGCTCCAAATATAAGATACTGGACCTAACATGCCCGATCGTGAAGAATGTCTTCAGACTGGTTGAAAAATTATCAGATAAAGGATGGCAAATTGTCGCTTTTGGAAAGAACGATCATGCAGAGATGTTGGCTTTAAGTGGACATGTACCAAATGCGATAATAACCACAATCCCAGTACGTGTAGAAAGTGAAAAAATAGCGATCGTTAGTCAAACAACAAGTTTTACCGAAGATTTTGAGAATTTTGTTAAACAGATGAGATACCTTAATCGTGAGTCAGAAATTCAGGTGTACAATACAATATGCAGTATAACAGTCGATAGAGAAAAGGCAACTAGATACATGGCAGAAAATTGTGATGTCTTGCTAATCGTAGGTGGGAAGAATAGTTCAAACACTCGGAAGCTCTTCGAAATTGGTAATCAGTTGCGCCATGCAATCTTTGTGGAAGATATAAATGAATTCAAAGAAATTGAAAAGAATAAATTCACAGTGCTTCTCAAGAAACACGAGGAAAAGTTGATAAACATAGGTATAGTAAGTGGTACTTCAACACCTGTAGAAGATGCGAGAAACATTGTAAGCTATATCTCTGAAAAATACGGTGGGAGGGAACTTTCTATGGAGGAATTCAAAAACATCAACGATGTCAACGGAACAACAAACGAAACAGACAACTCGTCCTTTGAAGAGCTTTTGAACGAGTTTAGTAACATGGATGAGATTGGTAGAGGAAGGATAGTCGACGGTGTTATCACGGAGATTACACCAACGGGACTGAACGTTGATCTTGGATGGAAAGGAATGGGAATAGTTCCTCTTGAAGAACTTTTCAAAGATATTTCCGAATATTCATTGGGTGAGAAGATTAAAGTGAGGATAGAAAAACTTAACGAGGACGAAGGTACAGTACTACTTTCTGAGAAAAAGCCGATGGAAAGAATAGTTAAGGAAGAGATCAAAAAGGCTTACGAGGAAGGAAGAACCGTTTGGGGAAAGATAGTTGAACGCAAAAAGGGCGGTTACAGAGTAGTTATTTCCAATCTAGTAGAAGCATTCTTACCTGGAAGCGAATCAAATTTGAAAGAAAATGAGGAAATTCCGGATGAGAAACTTGATTTTGCGATTATTTCATTTGAGCAAAGAGGAAGAAATACAAATGTAGTCGTGTCAAGAAAAAGGGTATTTCAGAAAATGCTGAATGAGTTTTTTGAAAATAGAAAGGTTGGAGATGTAGTAGAAGGCATCGTCGAATCAATAGATGATAAAGGTGCTTTCGTAAGAATATCCGGATTCATAACTGGCTATGTTCCAAATAGTGAGGTCTCCTACAACAGTTCGGCAACTGCAAGGAATATGCTCTCAATCGGTAAAACTATGAAATTCGTAATAAGAGATATTGACTCAACTAAGAGGCGAGTATTACTAAGCGTCAAAGCGCTGTTACCGGATCCTTGGGAATCTGCAACTCAGAAATTCAATGCTGGTCAGAATGTTACAGGTATAGTAACTTCTATAAAACCATTCGGATTTTTCGCAAAAATAGATGATGGTATAGAAGGATTGGTACCAATTTCAGAGATATTCTGGGGAAAGCCTGGTAAAATCGAGGAGGTTGTGTCTATAGGTGATCCGGTCAGATTAGAAATAGTGGAAATAGTTCCTGAGAAAAAAAGAATGGTACTGAGCTATAAGAACGTAATTGGTGATCCATGGGAGAAGATAGACGAAAAATTTCCAGAGGGCAGTATAGTTGAAGGGAAAATAATAAAAGCACTTCCGAATGGAGTCATATTGGAACTTGAACCAAACGTCACCGCATTTTGTAACATTTCTGAAATTTCGTGGAATTTCGTGGATAGTACAGACAGCGTTGTAAAAGAAGGAGATAAAGTAAAAGTAAAGATCTTAGACGTTGATAAGGATAATAAAAAGATAAGAGTTAGTATAAGAAAGGCCCTGCCAAATCCTTGGGAGACCTTTGCTAAGAATCATAAAGAAGGAGACAATGTAACAGCAAAAATAATAAAGATCGTAAACAAAGGATACATAGGACTTTGCGAACACGTTGAAGTGTACATACCGAAAACACAAGTTTACGATAACTTAAGTATAGGTAGTGAAATCAGTGGTAAAATAATGAAGATCGAACAACAAAAAGAGATATACAAGATAATAGTCAGCCCAAAAATTTATGAAAACGAAAAAGCTGTCATTGAAGCTGAAAAAGAAGGTATACCTTCTCAGATAAGTTTGGAGGAGAAGTTGGAGGATGGAAGAGATTCTAACGAAGAATAAAGTGCCAGTCATTCTTTTGGTTGGCAAGAGTAATGTAGGAAAATCGACTCTCTTCAACAAGCTAATTGGGAAAAGGAAGTCGATAGTTACAGACGAAAGTGGTACAACAAGGGACGCGGTCGTAGACCGCGTTGTTTGGTATGGTAAACAATTTCAGTTGGTCGATACTTGCGGTATATTCGAAGGTAAGGAAGACGAAATTTATGAAAAAGGTAAAGAAATAACAATGAAGGCACTTGAAGAAGCTGATTTGGTGTTGTTTCTAGTCGATGGTAGGAATGGAATAGCCTCCGAAGATTATACAATCGCGGAATTACTTAGAAAGTCTGAAGCTGATGTTTTACTCATTTCAAACAAGGTTGAAAATGAGAAATTGTACCAAATGATATATCCAGAACTTTTCTCGCTAGGTTTTGGTGAACCATTTCCAATTTCTGCAGAGCACAGTAAGAATTTGGACGAATTGGTCGAAAATATAATCGAGAGGCTTGAAACGAAAGGATATGATTTAACAACTCTGTCTGAAGAGAGTAAAAATACGACAAGAGTTGCCATCGTAGGTAAACCAAACGTAGGTAAATCATCCATATTCAACATGATCATCGATGAAGAGCGCACATTGGTTACTCCTATAGCCGGTACGACTCGAGATATCATCGACGAGTTTATTGAAATAGATGGCAAAAGTTATCTTTTTGTTGATACTGCTGGTTTAAGAAGAAAGAGTAAGATAGATGTCTTTATAGAGAGGATAAGCACGCTTAGAACTATAGAATCTATAGAGCGTTCAGATGTTGTAGTGCTCGTCATAGATGCTACCGAAGGCGTTACTAGGCAAGATCAACGTATAGCTGGACTTGCCGAGAGGAAGGGTAAGGGAACTGTTATTGCCCTGAACAAATGGGATCTGATAAAAAATTCTGAAAAGAAGGTCAAAGAGTTTCTTGGAGAAATTCACGAAAAGCTGTATTTTATTGATTACAGTCCAATAGTTTTCACAAGTGCTATCAACAAGATCGGATACAGAGAATTGCTCAAAGCTATAGACGCATCTTATGAATCTCTGCACAGGAAGGTTCCTACAAGTGCGATAAACTCTATGTTACAACGCCTGATCATAAAACCACCGCATGGACTAAAGCTTTACTATGGATTACAAGTAGATATAAGACCTCCCATATTTTTGTTCTTTGTCAACAAATCTGATGTACCAGAGAGTTTCCAAAGCGCAATAAGGAGAAGTATCAGGGAAAACATAGATCCATTTACAGGTGCACCGATATTTTTGAAATTCAAAGAGAAAGATTGATTTCGCTAGGAATTCCCTTGAGCTCTCCACCTTGTAGAAGTTGGAGTTCTCCGTGCCCGATTTTGATGAAGAAATAATTCAGTACGAAAGAGATATTGTTTTAAAAACAGGGCTTTTTGGAAGTGGTTGTTGACTGAATTACGCCAATCCTGAAAGGCTCAAACTACTGAGAAAAGGGAATGATAAATTATGAGTTCAAGCGTTCCAGAACTGAAGTCAAAGATTCTCAAAAGGAATTTGGTAATAACACTGATCATAGCCGCAGTAATTGCAGTAGTATTCCTAATATGGCTCAGTTTCTATACTTCTTCAACTTCAAAAAAAGAAGTAGATATACTGAGCAAATCTTTCGAAAGATTAGCAACCTATGTATCGAATATCTTATTGAGAAATGAGTCGTTGATAGACACATACATAAATTCTAACATTTTAATCGCAGAACGCATCCTCTCAAGTGCTGAACCTCAGCTCGCTCTAGAAGAGATAGAGCAGATATACGAGAATAATCTTCAAGATCCATTCAAGGATGTGGACTTGTTGATTGTAGACCTTTCAGGAAAGATAAAATATGCCACAGGAGCTTATAGTGCACCTACCTACGATAACCTCCACTTTTCGCCTGTAGTTCAGGAAAATGCTAACGAAGATTATTACGAAAAATTCTTGTCGTTTATACCAAACACAAGAAGATTAGCGGCTTATATCATGAAGAAGCATGGGGACGAATTTCTAGTTTTTGTACTGTATATAGACCCTGGAATGTATCTCGACATCTTCAGCTCTTTTGCTGAAAATAAGACCGGTAATGTAAAGGAAATTGCGATATACACCGATGCAAAGAATAGGCTTGACACATCACAAAAGTTATACGATGAAGAAATAGCAAAGGGAATAGTTGAACCAAAGATAATAAAGAAGTTTGCAAGTGTTACATCATACAATAGGTATCCACTTTATAAAGGGAACGGATTATCATCGTACGTATACCTAAAGATCCATCTGAGTTATGGAAATTATTTCTACATATTCCTCACTGCAGTAGCTTTCTTCATTCTTACCATGATTATATTCACGTATCTTTCTTCAGATTTTGCGATGAATTCGTTTGTCATTGATATAAATAGATTGAATACTGCTGTAAAAGAAATCGGGCATACAGGAATACTGCCACCTCAGGAGAGTTTTGAACTGCAAGAGATGCAGGAATTCTACGAGACCTTAGCTGCAATCTTGCAAGAACTGAGCGCGACAATGCAAGAACTCAGAGCAACAAATGAAGAACTAGAAAAGGTATACAACGAAGTATCGAAAAGGAGTGAAGAATTTAGAGCGCTTTTGATAAATATCTCAGAGCGGTTGTCGATCATCGCAGAAGGTTATGATGAGGAGACTGGCCATCATATTTACAGAGTCAAGCAAATAAGCAGTTTCATTGCTGAAAAACTTAAGTTAGACGATGAAACAATTGAGTCAATCGAGATGTTCTCGAGCCTCCATGATATTGGTAAGATATTCGTCCCAAAGGAAATACTTTTAAAACCTGGAAAACTCACACAAGAAGAGTGGGAAATAATGAAGCAACATACAGTACTTTCAAAGCGGATATTGGATGTTCCAGGCTTTGAGAGAGCTCTTAACATTGCTTTATATCATCACGAAAACTATGATGGATCAGGCTATCCATTTGGATTAAAGGGAAAAGAAATTCCAATAGATGCTCAAATCGTAAAACTCATAGATGTCTATGATGCGTTGAGATCAGATAGACCTTATAAAAAAGGTCTTACACATGAAGAATCCGTAAATATAATACTCAACGGTGACGGAAGAACCTCTCCTGAACATTTTTCAAGAGAACTACTAGAGCTTTTTAGAAAGTATAACAAGGAGATTAGAAGAATTTGGGAAGATATCAAATAGGTATCAAAGTGAACTACCCCCACCTATAGAGGGTGGGAGATTTCTTGATAAATTAGGTTAAAGAACTACTGCTACCGCTACTTTTGCTTCTTTAGCAATTGTCTTTCTTTTTCCAACTCAACGATGCTCTCATAGATCATCTGCTCTGGATCCAAATGAGAATTTGGATTGAATTTGCAGTAACCAATTATGAACTGAAGATCTAGATTATGGCTCTTTGCCAATTCATGTACCCTACTGCGAAAGACTTCCAAGAAAATCGAACCATAAGAATAGAAAACAAAAACGTACTTCTGTTCCTCCAATTTGAATATAAAATCGCCTGGTTTTAGAAAGTTTGACAATATGATTTCCAGAGCAGTTGTTTCTTTCAACACATCTTTATTCAGAATCTCTAACGTAATAACTGAAAGTGCGTTGTTCTCCCTTTTTGCGAGGTCCATGTATTTTCTTAACAATAAGTTGCCTATCACTGAATTATATATGATATTTTGGAGCTCCTTAGTAGTTCTTCCATTATCTCCGTTCTCCAACCACTGTTTATCCTCATACCGCTTTGTAGCTGTTTGACCAAATGTTTTTGCAGCTGATTTATAATAGGATATTCTGGCTTTCATTACGCCTCTAAAGATAAGCATTCCAGCTACAAAAGCAACCAGGACGCCTAACAAAAACCCGATAGCAAAATTTGAAAAAATGAATTTGCCTTTCTTAACAACCGAGAAATAAGAATTGAATAATTCTGTTATCTTGCCAGAAGCTTTCATCATTACTATCGTATTGTCTATCTGTTCAAGCAGGTCTAGATTCTCTCCCCTTTGAGAAGCGAATTTCAAAGCAGTTGGTGAAAACACATATGGGGTTTGACTGGTTCTCGACAAATGTTCACTACTGACCATATACGAAAGTCTGCTAACAACACCTGCTATATATTGGCCGCTATCAACAGCTTCTAATACATCGAAGTATGTATCTAGCTCTTCATAGGATACAGCTATCTCAAAGTTACTGAGCATGTTCTTGAAAGTTTCGTAGTAAATGTCACCTCTGTTGACTGCTATCTTTTTACCAGCTAGCTCCTCTAGACTGTCGATATCGATGTTTGATACGAGTACTCCCCAGTTCATAATCACAGACTCTTTATTAAATGAATATATATCTTCTCTCTCTCTTGTATGTGCTACAACCGTCAATATATCGAGTTCCCCATCTCTAACCATTTTTAAAAGACTGCTGAACTCTCCATACACGAACTCTATTTTATCAAAGTCGCTGTCAAAGGTCTCCTTCAGAATCTCTATAAATATCCCTTTTGGTTGACCATTTTCTGAATAGCATAAAGGATAGTCATCGTAATATCCTACTCTCAAACCAAATCCTAACGTACTTAATGTAGTAAGCATGATTATAAAAACCAAAAAGAATATTACACGCTTCATCAATTTAGCATTTTTCACAGATCTGCCTCCTTCTGGTTTTTGATTACTAGATGCAGTTGTTTTCTCAATGGTCGGTCTGAGGATTCTTTCATCCTGTAGAAATAATTTAGAATTCCGGAAACACTATTTTAGTTCATCATTACTCGGCGAGGAGACTCCAACTTC
>DPIB01000181.1 GCA_003522805.1 Fervidobacterium sp.
ATACAGAACATATCAAGGTAGAATAATAAACGCTGATTGCAACGGTGCACTGAACATACTTCGTAAAAGTAACCTGGTGGACTTAAGAGTCCTACAGGCTAGAGGCTGCTTAGACCAGCCTGAGAGAATAAGGGTCGCTTGACCAAACTTCTTTCGAAATCCCCCACCTCTACAGGTGGCGGGATGGTTTAATGCCCGAATAACAGGTGGATAATTATGCCCAAATAGGAGCACACCGATTCCCATGAACGTATCGATGTATTCTTTTCCCTTACTATCCCATACTTTTATCCCTTGCGCACTCGAAACACTAATCGGGAATCTGCTGTACGTATCGGCAATATAGCTCATTTGATCACCTCGTTCTTGTTACTACAATCTCACATGATTCCTATAGCTCGAACTCATTACAAATCTTCTCGACAAGTCTATGTGCACTTTCTTCTGAAACAAGTGCAGAAATCTTTATCTCCGAAGTAGTTATCAATTCTGGCTCAACCCCTTCGGACGCTAACAATTCTAAGAATCTGGAGGCTACTCCATAACTAGATCTCATTCCTGTTCCCACGACCGTTATTTTTGTAAAGCGACCATAGAAACGATACTTGACACCATAGACCGACAGGGTTTGATCAAGTAGTTCCTTAACCCCATTTGCCCTGTCAGATATAACTGTGAAAGACACGTGAGTAGCCTCCCCATTCTTTACGAGTGAGATCATATCAACATTTATCTCTTTCTCAGCGACCCGCTTGAATATATCGCTAATTACATTTGCGTCGTTAGGAAGATTTGTTATCGACCCCTTCATCTGATTTTCGTCGAGACTTATTCCAGTTACTACAGGTTCTTCAAGCCACTCAGGGAGTCTTTCTACCACCCAAGTCCCCTCCTCATCAGTAAATGATGAAGCACAGTATATCTTCACATTGTACTTCTTCGCGATCTCAACAGCTCTAGAATGCAATACCCTAGCCCCCATAGCAGCAAGCTCGAGCATGTCATCGTACGTAACATACTTCCACTTCCTCGTTTTCGGATACAACTTGGGATCACAACTAAACACGCCTGATACATCGCTGTAGATTTCGCAGTCACAACCTAACTTTGCAGCTAACGCAACTGCTGAAGTATCTGAACCACCGCGTCCTAAGGTTGTGAAATGCTCATCCTCGGTAATTCCCTGAAATCCAGTTATGACTATCACATCGTAGTTCTTCAAGTAACTTTTCAAATTCTCAGAATTTATATCGACTATCCTCGCATTTGTATGATTTCTTGTGGTGAGTATCTTAGTTTGGAATGCATTCAATGATATTGCATTAATCCCAAGATCTCTCAATGCTATTGCAACGAGCGCACAAGAAACCTGTTCACCGGTCACAAGCACCATGTCAAGTTCTCTCTCGTTAGGATTTACAGAAACAGACTTAGCAAGTGAGATCAGTTGATCTGTTGTCTTTCCCATAGCTGAGACCACAGACACCACTTTGAAACCTTCTTTAACCTTTCTTGCAATCCTCCTAGCCACGTTTTTGATCCTGACTGAGTCAGCAACTGAAGAACCGCCATATTTTTGAACAATGACTGCCAACTTTATCACCTCGTAAGTTCATTTCAACTTGCGCAGTTCCTCCAAAATCTGCGTCTTACCAACCGTTTTCTCATCGACTTTTTTAATTACCTTTGCAGGCATGCCCGCAACAACAGTGTATGGTTGGACGCTATCAACGACGATTGCACCAGCTGCAATAACTGATCCTTCACCGACTTTGACACCTTCAAGCACTACTGCATTTGCGCCAACAACAACCCTATCTTCGATTACAACGGGAGTAGCATTTGGTGGTTCCACAACACCTGCTATTACGCTTCCGGCACCAATATGACAATACTTACCTATCTGCGCCCTTGCACCGATTACCACGTTCATATCTATCATCGTACCTTCTCCAACAATTGCACCAAGATTGATAACGGCACCCATCATTACAACAGCATTTTTACCTATTTTTACATACTCTCTAATAACTGCACCCGGCTCTATCCTTGCATTGAACTGAGAAATATCCGAAAGCGGGATAGCAGAATTCCTTGCAATCCATTCCACCTTCGAAGAAGAAACATATTCACTCTTCAATACAGGTGAGATGAAATCGTAATTACCAAAAAACACACCGAAAGTATCGCAACCAATAAACTCGAACTCGCTATCATATCCATCCATACTCGCCACATTCAACTTATCAAGATCACCTGAAACATATGCGCGCACTATATTCTTCTTCCTACTATTTGCAATTATTGCTATGATTTCCTCACTTGTCATATCTCTTGGACTCTTCTTAGAATTGTCGAAAGACTCCATCGATGAACCTCCTTTTTCATTTTTTGCCATTTGCTTTCTACTTTTTGTAGCTTTTCAATGATTCCCAGAGTTTCTTAACACATCTCTGTAAGAGTTAAATCCCTTCTCAGCTTGCATTGCAAACAATGCGGCTTTTCTCACACCAATTGCAAATGCACGCCTTGATAGAGCCGTATGGCTGATCTTCACCACCTCCCCGGCGTTTGAAAAGATGACCGTATGCTCTCCAAAAATGCCACCAATCCGTAAGGAACTTATAGGCAATTCTCTACCAAGGCTGTTTTTCAACATGATTGCAGTACCAGACGGTGCATCTTTCTTCTGATTATGATGAATCTCTACAATTGCACCATCCCAACCATCAAAATAGCTACCGAACATCTCTAAGATCTCTTTCAAGATGTTTACACCTTCAGCGAAATTGTAACTCTGGACCACTGGAACAGACTGTGACAGCTCTTTTAGCTTATCGAAATCCTCCTCATTCAAACCAGTTGTTCCAATAACAAGACCTGCACAGTACTTTTTGCAATACTCTATCGTGCTGACCAGTGCTGTGGGGCTAGAAAAATCGATGATAACATCTGGTCTGCCACTTTCGTTGATGTAATCCCTATCCGTCTCGAACACGAGCTTGTCGCCGAATGTTGAAAAATAATCTTTGATCTCTCTTCCCATTTTTCCCATTGATCCGACTAAACCATATCTCAGATTCACATTACTGCCCATTATATCAACCCCAGACTAATTAAGACTGCTCTTAGTTTTTCAATTGTAGAAGCTTTAGGTGGTGTCAATGGAAGGCGGAATTCGTTCTCAATCATATTCATGAGATAAAGAGCAGCTTTCACAGGCAATGGGTTTGTCTCTATGAAAAGTGCCTTCATCAGTTCAAGGTACCTCATATGAATATCCAGAGCTCTAGATATATTACTGCTCAATGCAGCATCGACTAATTGGACCATTTGAGTAGGAATGACATTTGATGCCACGGAAATAACACCCCTTGCACCGGCACAGATCATATGAAAGGCTCTATCATCGTTCCCTGAATATATATAGAAATTCATTCCTCTGGTTAACCTGTAAATCTCATCTGCCTGATTCACATCGGCGTTTGCTTCCTTAATTGCTCGTATATTTTGAACACTTTCGGCAAGTTTTGCAACCGTTTCTGGCGCTATATTGATTCCTGTTCTAGATGGGACATTGTATATTATTATTGGTCTATCCACTCTCTCTGCTATGTATTTATAGTGTTCATAAAGTCCGTCTTGGGTGGGTTTGTTGTAGTAAGGTGTTACTATTAACAATGCATCTGCGCCACTTTTTTGTGCGTTCAGAGATAGTTCTAAAGCTTTCTGGGTATCGTTTGTCCCCGTTCCTACGACAACTTGTGCCTTGCATTCGCAAATCTCTTTTGACATTGAAATCAATCTCTCTCTTTCTTCAAGCCTCAGAGTAGCCCCTTCACCAGTAGTACCTGCCACTACTATTGCTTTAACACCAGAATCGACTTGCCATTTTACAAGCTTCCTATAACTCTCGTAATCAACCTCACCATTTTTAAAAGGCGTTACCACTGCAGTACCAACACCCATAAACAAGTCACTCATACTGCTGATATCACTCATCCCGGAGTCACTCATTTACAACACCCCCTGATAGAAATACTCCATTCAAATCAAACAAGACTTCCAAAACCCCACCACGTGCCTGAGCAACTAACGTATCTGGCAAAGAAGGATCTCCAATTAGAAAATATTTGGTGTAATATGCCACTGCGGTAATGCCAGACCCACAAGAGAGAGTCTCCCTCTCAACACCCTTTTCATAAGTCCTAATTTCAAAGCTCTTTGTGGCACTCTTCCTGAAAAAATTGACATTTGCGTGATAGATACGTCTAATCTCAGGTGCGAGAAGGAGTAACTCATCATCCAAAGCATCCACCTCTAGGACAATATGCGATACACCGACTTTCAAAGAAGCACCACGCAGATCAAATCTTGTATTATCCATCTGAGCTTCAATGTGAACCTTGTCAAGGAATCTCGGTGTGGGCATTTGCACTGAGACAGTGTCGTATACTTTTCCGAGTAGTTGACCAGAATGAGTTGAAAAAACAACGTCACCACTGACATTGTAAAAATCCTTAAGAAATGTTAGAAAAGTACGGGCCCCGTTACCACAGAAATTGGCTCTCTTACCGTCTCTATTGAAATAATCCATATGATAGAACCCGTCAAACAGTTCTACAAATATTGCACCATCCCTATCACCGACATGCTCAAGCACCATTACTGACTTCTCGACATCGTCGATCACTTGATCGACAAGATCAAACACTACAAAAGAGTTACCTGTTGCTGAGTACCTCTCTATTCTCATTGCTTTCGTTCTCCCCTTCACTGTTTTCATGTCTGCCATTTGCACTATTAATACACTTGCTCGATGCAAGATGCCTTTGCATGATCTTAACAGCATTCGTAGCTGCACCAACTCGCAGATTATCTGCAACAACCCAAATTCCAAAAGTATGTGCATCGAACAATCTTGTTCTTGAAACATGCACTAAATCATCCCCTGCTATCTCTAACGGAGTTATTACATCATCATGTAGGACGATATCCTCTCCACTCGTAATTGTCTCGATGAGGTCATCCTTACTCATAATTGGGAATAGAGTCCTTGCAACGATACTCTCCGAATGACCTATTCTGACTGGCACACGAACTGCTGTTGGGAATATTTCGATTGAGCGTGAATTGAAGATCTTTTTTGTCTCGTTGATCATCTTCCACTCCTCGTCTGTTATATCATTGTTCAACTCTCCTATAACTGGAATCACGTTGTGTGCTATTTGCTTTCCAAAAACACTCGTTTCACTACCTCCATTCAGTTGCTCGTCAAACTCCATAACTGCCTTATCCCCAGCACCTGAAACAGCTTGGTAGGTAGAAACAATGATCTCACTCAGATTATAGCGATCATGAATCCTGTAAAGAGCAAGCACCATTTGAATAGTAGAACAATTTGGATTTGCAACTATTCCCTTGTAATTCTTGAGCAGATGTCCATTAATTTCAGGTACGACGAGTGGTACTTCTGGTGCCATTCTGAATGCAGACGAGTTGTCTATAACCGTAGTACCGTTTGCTGTGGCGATGGGAGCAAACTTTCTTGACACTTCAGCGTCGACAGAGAAAAG
>DPIB01000122.1 GCA_003522805.1 Fervidobacterium sp.
CAGAAGTTGGAGTCTCCTCGCCGATTGAAGATGAAATGATGCAAGAAGAACAAGGACGAACAGAAAGCAAAAGGATCAAGAAGCTTCCAGATGAGGTTGTTTCGAAGATAGCAGCAGGTGAGGTTGTTATAAACCCTGCATCGGTTGTGAAGGAGCTAATCGAAAATGCAATCGATGCACAAGCAAGTGCTGTAGACATCAATATCAAGAACGGTGGAAAGTCTTACATTAAAGTCTCCGATAACGGCGTTGGTATGTCGAAAGAAGACCTTTTGGCATCAATTCAAAGGTACACGACGAGCAAAATCAGTGAGATAGAGGATATCTATAGAATTTCATCGTACGGTTTCCGTGGTGAGGCACTCGCTTCGATCGTGGATGTGAGTAGAACGGTTATCACCACTTGTGATGGTTCTGAAGCATATAAACTCGAAGTTGTTGGTGGAAATGTTGTAAAGACATCGCAAACCCACAGAGAGAGAGGAACAACTGTGGAGGTATACGACTTGTTCTTCAACCTTCCTGCCAGAAGAAAGTTCCTTTCTTCTGAAAAGGTAGAGACACGCATGGTCACGGAGATGATCGAGAGATTTTTGCTTGTACGACCTGATATTTCGTTTAGTTACAAGGTGGAAGATGACATCGTTTACAACGTGAGGACGCAGACATCAACTCAGAGATTTTCGGTCATATTTCCAGATGTCAAGGAGTTTCAACAGCTATCCTACGATGGTGAGAAGGTAAAGATTACTGGGATTATCTCTTCTCCTCAACATACGCGTAGAAATCGCACAGGTCAACTCTTTTTCGTCAATGGCCGTTTCATCATAGATAATTTGCTCCACTTGGCACTTGAACGAGGATACGGCGAGTCTCTCATGCATGGTCTTCACCCTTACGCAGTTGTATTCTTAAACATAGTTCCAGATGCCATAGATGTCAATATCCATCCTCAAAAACTACAAGTGAAGTTTTCGGAGCCACAAGTTGTGTACAACGAACTGGCAAGGGTAGTTAGAGAAACGCTTCGTCAATTCACTGGCTATCAGTTGTATATAGACAAAATAGATAAATCGCAGATCGCATCTGAATCTCCCATTAACACCACACATAATGTTAATAGTGGAAACTTAGCGGAAAACTGGCAAGAAGATCAACGATTTGACGATCTGAAAAAGGAACAGAGCAGATTAAATGTAGGGGTGTACAATCATAGAACAAAAACTGATCATTTTACCGATAGTTCTTTTAAAACTCGTTCTACTGAAGGCAACATAAAAAATATACCTCTTGATAGAGTATTAAGCCAGCGGATATCAACCCTTCAACATATCGGTAAATTCACAATCGTGAAGAATAGATACATACTATTTGAAGACATCGATGGTATAGTTATAGTCGATTTTCATGCAGCACATGAGCGTATCTTATACGAACGTTTGAAGGGAAAGGCATATTCAACTGAATCGTTACTCATTCCAATTGAACTATCACTTCCAAAGAGCCTTGAGCAAGTTCTTGAGGAAATTAAGGATGATCTGGAAAGTGTTGGATTTACTTTTTCGATTGAAGGTGATAAGGTGAAGATTACTCAGATACCATCCATATTAAATGTTACACAAGCAAGAGACGTTTTCATGGAAGTACTCGAAGAATATAGATTGCCATTCGATAAACCGCAAAGTTTGAATCATGCCTTGGCTTCTAAGGCATGTAAGGCAGCGGTAAAAACGGGTAATAGAATCAGTGAAGACGAAGCTGAACAACTTGTGAACGAGGTAAGGGAAAAGGGCCTTCTAACTTGTCCTCACGGTCGACCTATATTGATGAAATTGACTTTTTCTGATCTCGACAGCTATTTTGGAAGGACTTAATGCTCGAGAAGCAAGTTCAACTTTTTCCGTTGACTTTCAAACTTAAAAAGAGTAAAATTAATATATGATTCGCATTACGAATTAATGCCTGGTATTCTGGTATTAATGTGAGATTTTCTGAAGTTCTTATATGTTAATAGTGTCGAGATAATTTGAGAAGGTATTCTAAAAGTACTTTATCTGAAAGGGGTGATATTGTGTTGGACAGATTTGACAAAAGGGTTGCTGAAGAGATACTTGGTACAGTTTTAAAATACGGTGGTGATTTCGCAGAGCTCTTTGTGGAAGATAGGTACTCAACAAACATCGATTTGAAAAACGGGAAGGTAGAGACTGCCCAAACGGGTAGGATGTTTGGCATTGGAATAAGAGGTTTTCTTGGTGATAAAGCAATATATGCATACACGAACGATTTGTCTAGAGATAATGTTTTAGCCGTTGCCAAGCGTGTTGGAGAAGCACTTGGTGAAGTAAGGTTAGCTGATTTGAGTCTTGATCTGAGGAAGAAAGAACTGGAGAATAGGCATGTTGTAATCCTTAAACCTCAGGACGTACGGAAGGGAACAAAAGTTGGTTACATGAAAAGGGCATACGAATCTGCAAAAGGTTATTCACCGTTGATTGCTCAGGTTGTAGTACACTATTGGGACTATGACCAGAATGTTCTGATAGCTAATACCGAGGGTGTTTATGTTACAGACAATCGTGTGAGGACAAGATTGATGATCAACGCGGTAGCTGTGAAAGATGGTCAGATGGAATCAGGCTTCTATGGACCTGGCGCAGGTATGGGGCCAGAGTTTCTTGAGAGAATCGACGTTGAACAAGCAGGTACAAGGGCTGCAAGGATCGCTGTCAGAATGGTCGATGCACAACCTGCACCAGCTGGTAAAATGACTGTAGTCATTTCGAATGAATTTGGTGGTGTAATCTTCCACGAGGCAGTTGGGCATGCACTTGAGGCATCTTCTGTAGCAAAGGGCATGTCTGTGTTTGCAGGAAAATTGGGGCAACAAGTTGGTGCAGAATGCGTTGGCGCAGTTGACGATGCAACAATTCCAAATGCATGGGGCAGTGCGAATGTTGATGATGAAGGTACACCAACGCAGAGAAATGTGCTCATCGAGAACGGTGTATTGAAAAGCTATATGATAGATAAGCTTGGGTCAAGAAGGATGGGTATGTCCCCAACAGGTAGTGGAAGAAGACAAGACTATACATTCGCACCTACTTCAAGGATGAGTAATACGTTCATTCTACCCGGTGATTACTATCCGGAAGAAGTCATTGCCTCTGTAGATTACGGTTTGTATGCAAAGACGATGGGGGGAGGATCCGTACAACCTGCAACAGGTGAATTCAACTTTGCAGTCAACGAGGGTTACTTGATTGAGAATGGTAAGGTAACGAAACCTGTTAAAGGAGCTACGCTCATTGGTAAAGGTTATGAGATCATTCAGAAAATTGAAATGGTAGGAAACGATGTCGAACGTGGTCAGGGTATGTGCGGTTCATACAGTGGTTCGATTCCAGCAGATGTTGGAGAACCAACGATAAAGGTTCGCGAGATACTTGTCGGGGGGCGAAACAAATGAGTAAAGAATTTGAGACTTTCAAGGATAAAATATTTTCTCTAGCTAAGAAGTATGATAGTGATGTCCAGATCAGTTATTCACAGAATAGGGATTTCCAGGTAAGATACCAGAACGGAGATATGGATCAATATACCGATGCCGGTAAATTCAAGATAAATGTACTTGTTCTAAAGGATGGAAAATTAGGTTCTTCATATACCGAGACGTTTGAAGATCCGGAAAAGGTGTTTTTGGATGCTTATGAGAACATATCGATTGTCGATGGTGAGGATACGGAGTATTTCTACGATGGCAGTGGAAAGTACCTTAGGTTGGAACCATACGACGGTTCCTTTGAGAACCTGCCCGTCAAGAACAGAATAGGATATGTAGAAACTGCACACAGTGAGATCAGAAAAGATGAGAGAATTCTGAGTGATATGGCAGTTTACGGGGATCAGATGAACAAATTGAGGATTGCCAATACACTTGGCTTGGATGTTTCTTTTATAAATGGTGGCGGATTCATGTATGCTATGGCAATCGTAAAAGATAAATCACCAAGATCTGCTGCTGAATTTACCCTGGGTAGAAGACCGGAAGATATAAATGCTGTGTTTGTGGGTAACAAAGCAAGAGAAGAGTCAATTGCCTTAATAGGCTCTCAGTCTGTCAAAAGTGGGAAGTACAGAATCATACTAAGGAATGACGTTTTTTCTGACATACTTGGTATGCTTGTTTCTATGATTAGTGCAGAAAACGCCCACAAGAATCTCTCACCGTTGAAAGATAGACTTGGTGAGAAGATCGGTTCTGATGTTTTTACAGTAAAGGATTTACCATTTCATCCAATGAGCATTTCAAATGCACCATTCGATACACAGGGTGTACCAACATCCGAAAAAGCAATAATAGAAAAGGGAATATTCAGAACATTCTTGCACAATCTAAAGACTGCGAATAAAGATGGTGTGAAACCAACTGGTAATGCAATGGGGAATAGTATAGCACCGATCAATCTTTATGTTGAGCCGGGAACAAAGTCGTTTGATGAACTTTTAACAGCATTGGGTGATGGTATATTGATAATCCAAGTAGATGGTATGCACGCAGGTGCAAATCCGATATCAGGTAATTTCTCACTCGGTGCAAAAGGTTTTAAAGTCGAGAATGGGAAGATCGTAAGAGGTGTTGAGGAGATTACGATATCGGGCAATTTCTTGGAAATGATGAAGGACATAGAAGAGATTGGCAGTGATTTGAGAGCATTCATTGGATTGGGCGGTTATGTAGTTCCTTCGGTAATTGTAAGTGAGATTGATGTAGCAGGAACTATGTGACATTAAAAGATATAGATTAGTTGGAAATTTCAAAAAACTCGGGCATTTCAGCCCGAGTTTTTTGCATATTGGCAAGATTTTGAGTATAATTATGTTTGATGCATGACAAGACTGTTGAAAACGGGAGATGGCTACGTGTTTGAATTCAAAAAGCTCACAGAGAACGTTGCAGTGTTCCTTGCACCTGTCAATATCGGACTTATTTTTGACAATGTTTCAGCCAAAGTGTTTGTAGTAGATACCGGCAATAGCGAGGACTACGCAAAGAAGATAATCAAAAAAGTAGATCAACTGAATATAGAGGTTGCCGGGATCATAAACACGCATGCTCACGAAGACCATATCGGTGGAAATAACTGTCTTCAGAGGAGAACAAATTGCCGTATATATGCGACACGTTTCGAAAGTTTTTTCATAGAAGAGCCTATGCTGATGGCTATGTGCCTCTACGGTGCAATGCCATTCGACGAGTTAAGCAAGAAACTCAACCAACCCAAAAACTCGCATGTAACCGATATCATAAGTCCCGATATTGTTGGAGAACTTGGAAATCTTGGTTTGAAGTTTGTATCGTTGCACGGTCATTCGTTTGATATGATCGGGATACTGATTGAAGATGGTGTGTTCTTCATAGCAGATTCACTCGTTTCAAGGGAAGTCATGAATAAATATGGTGTCTTCTTCTTAACGGATGTGGAAGAACAACTGGATACTTTGAACAGTCTAAAAAAGTGGAATTTTGACAATATCTCTTGGATTGTTCCAAGCCATGGTACTCTTTTACAAACTTCTGTGGCAGAAGATATGAAGGAATTCTACGACACAATAACATCGAACATTCAGAGAATAGATGAAGTGTGTAATATCATTTTGCAAGTATGTGTTCAGCCATCAACTTTAGAAGATTTGTTGTGCACAATTAGTCGTAAGTACAACAGTAAAATGAGCCAGACACAGTACTTGATTTTATCACAGACGATGAAAGCCTATCTAAACTACCTCAAGAGCGAGGGAATGATATTTTTCGACTTTGATGGTCTACATTATATATACTTTAGGAAATAAACGTCTTTACTTTTTCTCTATAAGGAGTTGTACAAAGAGTGAAAAATAACAAGTGCATGATGATATTGATGATAGTGCTTGGAATAGTAACTGTATTGCTGATTACTGCAATTATGTTTTTTTCATCAAAGTCACCATCGGATTCGTCCATGCAGTCAAGTTATGCGTACAGAGTGTTGAAAAAACTCGATCAAGTTTTAGACTTTTCTAATCTACCGATTTTTCAAAAAGTCGAAGGGAAATTGAAGATGTGGTGGTTCAAGACGGAATATGTTCCCGCTGAAATGCTTATCAGAAAAACGGCACATTTTTCGCTCTACTTTCTTCTCGCATTCTTTGTGACTTCATTTTTCCACTTTTGGAAAAAAGATGTTGTTATTTCGATTCTCATCGGGATTGGACTACCCAATCTTGTTGCAGTACTTGATGAGTACAACCAACTCTACTACAATCGTGGATCGTCTCTTAACGATGTACTGATAGATTTGTCTGGTGCCGTCTTTGGCGTAGGATTTTTTTTACTAGGGTTACTCCTTTTTTCGCTTATTAAACGGTTAGTTGTTCTAAGATCTGAAAAGAAAAAGCTTTCCGATGGTTCTACTACTCCTATTAGGAGGTGAGTTGAAAATGAAAGATCTCAAATTATCCAGCATAATGTATAAATTCAGTTGGTTTGCCATATGTTTGAAGCTCTCTTTTTGGTTCTTCATATTGAATCCCACTCTTTCTGAACCGCTATTTGCCACTGTGCTCTATACGTATGGTCAGCAGGCTGAACCAAAGTATATGTTAAAGGATGGGAAGATGGCAGGAATATGCGATGAGATCATTCAAGAACTAAACAAAGAATTGACTAAGAAAGACATATCCATATCATACAGATCTTCTGATCTGAAAACGGATTCCGAGATATTCAGTGCGTTAAAAGATGGAAAAATACAAGTTTTTGTTGGTTTGGAACTAGATAAAGAAAGATACAAAGAGCTTAAATATGTTTTTACCCCCATATATAGTCTCAAAGAAACCATCCTTATCCGAAAAGGAGAGTCGAAGCAAGTAATAACAAAGAACACTGTAACGATAGGTATTGTACGAGGGAGTCCATCATCAAAAGATGTCGCACAAGTATTTAGAAACTACACTTTCGAAGAGTTTGGAAGCATATCCGAAGCCATTGCATCTCTTGATGCCAAGAAGATCGATGCAATTTATTATGATGGTATTTCTGTAGGATTCTATGCTGTGAATTTCCCAAATAAATACGAAAAGCTAAGTATCGAAACGAAAAAGTATTATCACTATATCGCTTTTAATAAGAATGTATCGAATGAGTTGATAAGAAGCATTGAAGAGGCGTTGAGATTACTGTTAGAAAGAGGGACAATCGACAAGGTAATAGAAAGATACAAACTTCAGCAATATGTGCTTGCAGGCAATGTCTTAGAATTTGTAACAATTCAGTGGCCACCGTATGAGTTTTCTCAGAATGGCGATATTATTGGAAGCGACGTGGAAATTATAAGAGAGGTATTCAAAAGGCTTGGTTATCGTTCTCTATTTTACATGGAAATTCCCTCAAGAGCTCTCCAAAAGGTAAAAAGTGAAGCATATGACGGTGTCTTTTCCGTTTGGAAATCGGAGGATAGAGAGACTTTTCTAAACTACTCTAGTGAGCCTATTAGCTCTACACTGGAAGCTATTTGGTACTTGAAATCGAATGCACAGAAAATGGGAGATATTTTACATTCTGCTAATACTAACTATATCTGTGGATATGTAAATGGTTGTGCATACGATGAGCATTTTTGGCAACTTAAGTGTAAGAAAATACCTTTAGAATCTGACGAAATGGGGTTCAAACTTTTGAAAGCCGGTCGAATCGATGCATTTGAAACTGCTTATTTAACAGGAAAATTCGTTGCAACTCAAATGGGTATATACAACGAACTCGATTTTATGTACATATCAAGCCAGTTAAGACCCCAGTATCTGGCATTTACTAAAAATATTCATGGTTCATACCTAGCCAAGATGTTTTCAGATGGGGTGAAAAGATTTCAAGGGACTAATGATTACAGGAAAATCCTTCTGAGATATGGCATAGAAATCTGAAAAAATCAATTAGTATGGTAAAAATAGCGGCAAGAAGAGTTTGCAATCAGAAAGTGAGGGAAGATAATCTATGAAAAGGCTGAAAATTAGGAATAAGTACGTCCTATACAATATTTTGACTTTAATTGTCATGATCGTAGGCTATGTTATCTTTTCCGTCAATTATATATCGTCTTGGAGAACCTCGCTCTTCCAGGTGATGGATAGCTTTGCCCAATCTTTATCATATCCAACATGGACTCTGAATAGTGAGCTGGTAAGCAGTATCATAACGCCTATGGTAAAGGTTGGTGATGTACTTTCTATAAGAGTCATGGACGACTGTGGCAATGAATTGGCATATGTTGGAGACAATAAGAACAAGGGTAGTGCGTTGGATAGAGTATTGAATATAAAGAGGGAAACAAGAATAGTAGAAATGTATTATGAAGAACTATTTGCAGGCAGAGTTGAATTCCACTATTATTATTGGACTCCGAGCGCTTTATTATTCCAAATTGCCATTATCCTTGTATTCTTGTACATATCAGTTTATCTATTTCTGACGAATCTCCAGAAAAGGGATATGCTGGAAGAAACTGCGAGAGAACTGAATGAAGCGAATTCTGAACTCGAGTTGGCTATGAATGAGCTTGAAGAAACCCAGCAGAGAGTCATAAACTCTGAGAAAATGGCCGCACTTGGTAAGCTGATGGTCAATATCGCTCATGACGTAAACACACCAACTGGTATAATCTATTCATCAGCAACTGAACTTCTTGACAAATACAATTCGATCAAGAAGAAATATGAAGACGATGAACTAGCAGAGGAAGAGTTTCAGGAGTACATAGAAGTTACCGGTCAAGTTCTTGACATCATAATCCGCAATTCTCAGAAGATAAGGGAATTAGTTCAAAGTCTCAAACGCGTTGCAATGCAGGAAGTTACTCAAACTTTTTCAAACATCGACTTTAAAGAGTTGCTTGATGATGTTCTTAGGACACTACACCCGAAATTGAGAAAAACACAAGCTGAAGTCGTAGTTGATGTTCCTGAAAACCTTGTTATCAGTACTGTGCCAGGTGCTTGGGCTCAGATTCTAATGAATCTTATAGATAACTCAATCGTTCATGGGTTTGAGTATGATAATCCTGGAAAGATAGAGATTATTGCAAGGCAAGACGCAGACGATTTCGTCTTAGAATATATCGATAACGGTAAAGGGATGGATGAAGAAACAAAAAGAAAATTATTCGAACCGTTTTTTACAACGGATACTGAACATAGCTCCGGCCTTGGATTGAGCATTGTTTACCAACTGGTCGTTGAATTGCTCGGTGGTGAGATATTACTTGAAAGTCAGAAAGAGAAAGGTGTAAGATTTACTATACGAGTACCAATGAAAAAGGAAGAACAGGTCAAATAACATATTTTACCCATTTTACCCAAGGACTTTTTACTTTTATCTTTAACTTGGAGGTGATTATTTATGCCAGAATTCTTGAAAAAATCAGTTAAAATTGTCAAAAAAGGCGAACCATGGAAGGTACTTGTCGTTGATGATGAACCTGATGTGCATGCTATTACTTCTGTAATTGCAAGAGATATTGTTTTTCTAAATAGATCCGTCAGAATATATAGTGCATATTCAGAAAAAGAAGCCAGGGAGATCTTAACTTCTGTACCAGATGTTGCATTAGCCATGATAGACGTCGTCATGGAAAAGGATAATTCTGGTTTAGAACTCGTACGATTTATAAGGGAAGAACTCAGGAATAACCGAATTAGATTGGTAATACGTACAGGCCAACCTGGTTTCGCACCTCCAAGGGATATAATATCCAAGTATGATATCAACGACTATAGAGAAAAGGCAGAACTCTCCGGCAGTGCACTTTTCACACTGATCGTGGCGAAGCTGAGAGAATATAACGATTTTGTTATACTGGATAAACAGAGAATCTTGTTGTCACAACTAGGTTCTCTGACTTCAATGGTTGTCAACCTTGCAACAGAGTCAGACTTCACACGCTTTGTCGAGGAGATATTCACTAGCGTTTCAAAAATATTAGATGTTGAAGCCCGTATTTTGCACACGAGTATAGATAAAGAGGAGTATACTGCTAGCCGAAAACCTTCATGGTTAAGCCCTGCTCAGAATACTCAAGAAGAATTTGTTTTTTCTATAAGAACTAGTATCGATAATTATATAAAATTCAATGTGCAGTTCTCTTGCAGTCTGGATGATTCTTTCAAGAAGATATTAGATGTCTTCATATCCGAGTTGGTTACAAGGATAGAAAACGATGTAATATCAAAAGACTTGGTCGAAAGCTTATATAAGGTTGTCTACATAATTTCAGAAGTTACCGAGGCTAGATCACTTGAAACTGGCGAACATGTGAGGAGAGTAGGCACCGCAACGAAGATACTTGCAGAGGCGCTTGGAATAAACGATGAAGAACTGCCTCTACTCGAGATCGCAGCAATGCTTCATGATGTTGGGAAGATCGGAATTCCGGATTCCATACTTTTGAAACCTTCAAGGCTTTTAGATGAAGAGTTTGAGATAATGAAACAACATACCTTCATAGGCTATAATATACTCTCTACTGTAGATCATCCACTATTCAAAATGGCAAGCCTTGTAGCTCTTTATCACCATGAAAACTGGGATGGGACAGGTTATCCAAAAGGCTTGAAAGGGAAGGATATACCACTATATGCACGGATAGTTGGTCTAATGGATGTGTACGATGCACTGCTTTCGAACAGAATTTATCGGCCTGCTTGGGAGGAAGAGGATGTTCTCAAATACATCAAGGAGAATGCTGGGAAGAAATTTGATCCAACAATCATAGAAATATTCAAGAAAAACTATGACGAGATAAGAAACCTTTACTTATCTGGTTTCTAATGTGATATATCAGTAGACGCATATTAGATCTTTAATTTTTTCAAAAGTTTTTTCACCGATACCTTTGACGTTCTTTATTTCGTCGATCGATTTGAATCCCCCATTTTGATTTCGATAGTCTATTATTGCCTGTGCTTTAACAGGGCCTATATTTGGTAGTTTTTGCAGTTCCTCAAAATCAGCGGTATTTATGTTTATTTGTCTGTTCACCTGACTATCTTGTTTGTTGGTATCTCCAGTTTGCAATTTGCTAGCATCTGTAACATTGCTTGTACTGAATTGTGAACTGCCGTCAATTTTTATCCTGTCCTTTATCTTTTCGTACGTCTTTGCCCCTATTCCTGAGACGTTCATTATCTCTTCCGGTTTATTAAAGGGTGACTTGGCCCTGTACTCAACAATTGCCTGGGCTTTGGCAGGTCCAATCCCAGGCAATGTTTGTAGTTCTTCTATACTGGCTTTATTTAAATCTATGATTGCTGATGTGTAATTTCTTACCTGTTCGCCTAGTGGATTCTGAAGACCTTCTGATTGGCCTGCCTGTTGCATGTAGAACTTCGGCTGAAAAAACACTCCTGATGCGATGATCAGAAGTGCATATATAGCAAAGAAGGTCTTTTCGTTTTTCGAAAACTTATTCCAAAGATTGACAATACTAGTATGTAATTTCTGCAATCTTTCTTTCAGTTTTTCTCCTATTCCCCATCCCTCACTACCAACTTGCTGTGTTTTAACTCATCCACCAATTTTAGAGACAACTGCCCCTTTTACGGTGGCATACTTTGACAATTCAGTCCACTCCTGTGCATAATAGAAATTCCTTGCTTCGTTTTCACTTGCGAAAATGCCCATGCATATTATGTAGCCACCACTTGTAGTAATACTGAAAGCACTAATACCTACTGTACGCAAATTAACAACTGATTTGAAGACCTCCTTAGAATCCTTTATGATATCCGTTTTGATGGTGTAGAAGCTATTTGATGAGCCAAGTTCCGGCATAACATTCTTTGTTGTAACAACATAGTATCTGCTACTAGTACCACGGTCTATCACATAGTTTTGAGTTTTCTTAGCAATCTTCAAGGCTGTCTCTCCATCCACGTTATAAACATACATAGGACCTTCGGGTAGATTCTCAGCCATTCTCGAAACCAAAAGGTCATAATCGAATTTCGTCAAGTCCTTGAGATATTTATTCTCCTCTATTTGCGGAGCCTGGTCGGTCTGTGGGGTTGTAAGAATCTCTCCAGGTTTTTGTTGAATTTGATCAGGTGTCGTGATAACAATTGCCTCTCCAGGACTAGCTTCTCTTGTGATATTATCAGTGCTTGTGGCATCAGTAATTGTAGGTTCTGGGACCTCATTCGCAAGTTCAGTCGCACTTTCTACGATGATTACGGTCTGAGTAGCAGTACTTATAGTTCTCTCGATAGGGGGTTGTGCATTTGGGCTTATTTCATGTATGACTACCTCAACATGTGACTTTTGCATTTTTAGATAAAATGCGTATACAAAAAGAGATATGGTCAATAAGGATAACACAATTATCACGGTTGAAAGTACTTTCAAATCAAAGTCCGTGATCTCTTTCCATTTTCTTGAACCAACGGGTGTTCGTTGTTTCACTATTATTCTAGCCCCTCTTCACAGTATTTCATAGTGAGTTGGATGGTAGCCTCAACATCTGGTTCATATACCATCTCACTAGGTGTATGAATGTACCTTGTTGGTATAGAAATGGTAGCACTTGGAATACCGGATTTCGTTGCTTGATAACCTGCTGCATCCGTACCGCCGAATGTAAGAACTTCCATCTGATATGGGATGTTGTACCGTTGTGCAATATTCTTCAATTTATCAACGATGTGTCGGTTGCTTATTGATGCTATATCTTTGACTTTTATGCACGTTCCCTTTCCAAGTGCCATGGATATTCTTTTCATTCCCTTTGGTGTATCTGCTGCAGATGTTACGTCTAAAGCAATTGCTACGTCTGGATTGATATCGTATCCTGCAGTATATGCCCCGATGAGTCCTACTTCTTCTTGTATTGCGAACACACCGTACACTGTGTTCTTTGGATTCTCGATTCTTCTCAATGTCTCTATGATGACTGTGCACCCTATTCTATCGTCCAATGACTTGCTTATTAAGTAATCTCCTTGTTTGTGGAAGTAACTATCGAAAGTTCCAAACGTACCAATTGGGCATATTTTCTCTGCTTCTTCTCTGTTCTTTACGCCTATGTCGACAAACAGCTTCTCAAATGACATCTTCTGGATATTATTTTGAGACTCCTCCGCAGTTTCCCCTTCAATTCCTACTACCCCTATAACTTCTCCAAATCGCAACCTATTCTGATAAATTGTGTATGGTGAAACACCGCCGACTCTGTCTATCCTTAGGAATCCTTGATCGTCGATGTTCGTTACAACCACACCTATTTCATCCATGTGAGCATCAAGTAGAACCTTCTTATCGCTCGTCCCATTCTTCCAGACTATCAAATTACCAAGCTTGTCTATTTTGTGCCCATCGATGTGGCCTTCGAGTTCCTTCAGAATAACATCTGCTATCTCATGCTCCCTACCACTAGGACTATGAACTTCCGTGAGTTTCTTGACCAGTTCCCCCAAATTACCCATCTTTTAACACCTCCAGTTGTTTTTTTCAATGCCGAAAAAGAATATCTGAATGCTAGGCTAACTTTAATTATATCATACAAACCATTGGTTACAAACCCATCTTAAGCTCTCAAAAACAAAAAATATACAGAAATTCAATGTATCTTAGCTTCCTGAGTGTTATAATATCATTGAATTATCAAGATCCTTTGATCTTAATCATCTATCTCTTTTTGGAGAATGTAAGATGCGAAATAACTGAAAGCAGGGTTGATAAAATGGATGATACCGCTGATATTGACATAGAGATTTTGAAAGAATGCACGCTGTGTCCAAGGGTGTGCAGAGTCGATAGGACAAGATATATAGGAATGTGCACCGCTGGTCGTTTGCCAAAACTCTCAAATATCGTTCTGCATAAGGGAGAAGAACCTCCACTTTCTAAAGGAATGGGGGCATCTGCGGTTTTTTTCAGTGGCTGTCAGATGAAATGCATCTACTGCCAGAATATGGGATTTTCTCAAAGAGGAGTTGGCTTTGAAATAACAGTTGAGGAACTTGCATGCGCATTTTTGAAGGCACAGCGAGGAAGCGCGTCTACACTCGACCTTGTAAGTCCAACTCCCTATCTACCTTGGATCATAAAGGCTTTGGATATGAGTAGAAAATGTGGATTCAATTTGCCAGTTGTTTACAATACATCTAGTTACGAAAGAGTCGACACATTAAGGAAGATAGAAGGTTACATGGATATATATCTCGCAGATATACGTTATACAGATAATCAAATGGGGATGAAATACTCAAAGGTTCCGGATTATTGGGATATAGCACAGAAGGCAGTACATGAGATGTACCGTCAAGTAGGTCCGTTCGATGAAGAGAGAATGAAGGGTTTGATTGTAAGAATACTTGTACTACCGAACAACGTCAGTGGACATGAGAAAGCACTTGAGTTTGTAGCGAATCTCGACAAAGATATACCAATATCTTTGATGTCTCAGTACATTCCGCATTTTGGTGCAAAGGAAGATGAAATGATAAATCGGAAGATCACAAAAGATGAATACGAATCTGCACTTGATAAATTGATCGCATTGGATTTAGATGGTTGGATGCAACTCGATGAAAAAGAAAAGATAACTACATTTGGTGTTGACTGGAGATGTTCTGAATCAGACATTCAAAAGTTAGTGACTGAAGAAATTGAAGAAAGAGAGAGGTCATTCAATGGTTAGAATAGATCCATCAGCAACTTTGTCTATTACTGTTACTAAAGGTTGTGCAATGAATTGTCCACATTGTGGAGGGCACTATCTGAAACACATGATTTATGTGGATGATATGGAAAAACACATAGGAAAGTACAGTTCTTTTCTAATAAGTGGCGGAATGTTGTCAGATGGGCGTATACCATTCGAAGAATACATGCTAAAATTGTATGCTTTGAAGCAAAGATACAATTTGAAATACAATTTTCACATCGGCTTCCCAGAAAATACGCCCTTCGAGATCGAATCCCTAGCCGATGTCGTTAGTTTCGATGTTTTTGGCGATTCAACTGTACTTGAAAGTATATATAACATCTCAAGAACGCCACAAGAAATTATCGAAACAGTTATGCCGTTGGAGGTGAAGAAAGTACCACACATCACAATTGGTATCATGGGGGGTGTTATTACCCATGAGTACAAGGCAATAGATATGCTAAGCAATTATTTCGATACTGTAGTCTTAAACGTATTCATTCCAACAGCTCGTACGGAGTTTCAAGGATGTACGCCACCAACAATTGAGGAGGTGGAAAAGGTTTTCAGGTATGCGTCGGAGAAGGTGGAAAATGTTGTGCTTGGTTGTATGTACCCAAGAGGTGAGTACAGAAAAAGGTTGCAAGAGAAAATTCGCGAATATATAGGCTTTTTGGTGAAACCAGTTGAAAAATCAAACAATTTGGGTGATAATACATACGATTTTTATGGTTGCTGTGCTTTTAGAGTATAAATATCTATGAGTATGCGCGAATATGGGTATGCAGATATGTGATGAGGTGAAGTCATGAAAAAGGATATTTTTGATTTTGATTACAACGAATTGGTCAACGAGTTTTCTAAGTTGGGGCTAGAAAAATACAGAGTTGACCAGGTTTTGGATTGGATATTCCAAAAGAAGGTCTTCAATTTCGATGGAATGACTAATCTATCCAAAGAGAACAGAACAGTACTAGACGAGAGATTTTCGATTTCTATCCCTTCTTTGTTGGATATGCAGGTTTCCAACATTGATAAGACGACCAAGTTCTTATGGCGACTTGAAGATGGCAATACGATAGAATCCGTCCTTCTATTTCATCCGGATAGGGTTACCGCTTGTATATCATCGCAGGTCGGTTGTCCTGCTAAATGTGTTTTCTGTGCTACAGGTCAAAGCGGTTTTGTAAGGGATTTGAAAGCAGGTGAAATTGTCTCACAAGTTGTAGCAATGGAAGCACAAAGGAGAGTAAACATAGGGAACATCGTTTACATGGGTATGGGTGAACCACTCTTGAACTATGAAGAAGTGCTGAAAAGCATTCGAATATTGCATAACGAAAAGACAAAGAACATGAGCATGCGTAGGATCTCGGTCTCGACTGTAGGTATACCGGAGAAGATTATACAGCTTGCTGATGACTTGCCTGAGGTGAAGTTGGCTATATCTCTCCATGCCCCAAATAATTACAAGCGGGATATGATAGTGCCAATGAACAGGAAATACAGTGTCGAAGAAATCGTCTATGCAGCTAAAGAATACCAGAAAAGAACAAAGAACAGGGTAACCTTTGAATACATTTTAATAAGGGAATTCAATGACTCGAGAGATGATGCAGAAAAGCTTGCAGACCTCTTAAAAGGCATGGGAGCATATGTGAATTTAATTCCAGTTAATCCTGTAGATAATGTAGAAAACCTAAAATTGGAGCGTCCGCACTACTGGGCAGTTGATAGGTTCAAAGAAGTTCTAGATAAACGTAATATCGAAAACGAAATAAGAAAAGAAAAAGGAACAGACATAGACGCAGCTTGTGGACAACTGAGAAGAAGGAATGTGAAATAATTAAAAGATTTGTCAACTACCGACGAGGCGGAAGCTTATCAAAGCCTTAGTTGACTACCCTCAATCAAGGTCGTAAGGCCATCGGGCTACGTTAGACAGATCATGCTTCGAGTACTGCTGATGGCAGAAAGGCGTGGGAAGGTGAGAAGACTTTTGAAGCAAGGCCTTGCAAAGGTAGTCAAGTATAACTTATTCACTATCTAGTTACTATACAATACAACTACGTACACCCAGCCTGTGAACGTTGGGATTGACAGATTTGACAAGGTAGAGTACGTCGAGATTAGGGAGCAGTGGATATTTCTCGATAAGAAGCTTGAATGGGAAAAGATAGACGATAGTGCAAGTTATAAAGTAGAAGGAGGCTTCTGTGCTTGATTTTGATGAATCTCATTTGGAGGGATGAACTTGATAGACAGAAGGACAGATAATAGAAAATCAAACAAGAAGAAAGGGAAACAGAGTAAGGTTTGGCTTAATCTCATTCTTATCCCTGTAGTAATCATATCAGCAGTTCTGGTGGGACTTCTAATATTTTATGGTATTATGCATGTTCAAGCAAGGAGGGGCACATATCCCTTGCCCAACTACGTGAATGAAAATGCCTCCACAGCCCGGGAAGAGCTTGTAAAACTAGGATTCGGGGTTGAAATTGTGGGTGGAGACGGAAGAATAATAAAGATGGATCCACCGGGAAATACTGTTGTAAAACTTGGTAGAAAGGTAAAACTCTTTACGGAGGGTTTGGTAGAAAAATCAATGGACTTACCGGAGTTTAAAGGCGCATGGTACAAAAGTGTTCAGAATGTACTTAAAGAAGTTGGGGTAAGTACGATTATTAAAAAAATGGATGAACCGGGGATTGAGGGCATAGTGTTATCTACAGCACCAACTGCTGGCAGTAAGATTAAAAGTGGCAACGTTGTGACTCTCTTCATAAGTAGTGGTTACGTGGTGTCAAGAATAGATACAAAAGAAGAACCTAAAGATACTTCTCTCGAAGTTATACCACCGGCGATAGACGTAGAATCTGGAACAAGTTCGATAGATTTGATACCTGCGACGGATATTAGCACTCCAAATTATCCACTGGAAGACGATAATGCACTAGATGAAGATGACACAGATGTTCAAGAAGACGATGTTATGGGAACAGACACGATACAAGGGGGTCAGTTTTAATGAGCTTCAGTCTTAACAACAAATCTAGCAGGCGAAAGGGCGTTGTTTCAAAGTTCTATTCTAACCTCCTTGTTGTCGAAGATATAGAGACGGGTAAGCAATATCTATGCAAGCTACGTGGGAAATTCAAAAAACAAAGGATTCGTCCCATAACAGGTGATATCGTCGAGTATGAACCTATTGTCGGAAATGAAGGTGTTGTCGAGAATATCATCAACAGGAAAAATCAGTTGAACAAACCCAGTGTTGCAAATGTAGATCAAGTCATCATCGTTACAGCACTGGAAAAGCCAAGAGTTCCTTACGAAATCGTTGACAGGTTTGTCTTACTCGTCGAGAAGGAAGGTTTACCCATAATCATCGTACTCAACAAAGTCGATCTTCTGGCTGAAGAACAAATCATAGAATTTGAGAAAATATATGGTAGACTTTATCCCGTCCTAAGAACAAGTGCCAAAACTGGGGTAGGGATAGATGAACTAAAATCTCACTTGTGTAGAAAGGTCTCTGTTTTTGCAGGAATGTCCGGTGTAGGGAAAAGTAGTCTTCTAAATACAATTGATGAGAATTTAAAACTGCGCACAGGCGAGATTTCTGAAAGATTAGGACGCGGAAAGCACACAACAACAACTGCTGAGCTTTTAAGAATAGCTTCTGGGGGATGGGTCGTAGATACTCCAGGATTTGCAAGCCTTGAAATGGCAGGTATACAATCTCAAGAACTGAGAGAATTCTTTGTGGAATTCGAAAACGAAAAATGCCATTTTTCGGATTGCTCACATGTTGATGAACCCGGGTGTTATGTTAGAGAAATGATTAAAAAGAACAAAATATCTCGTTCAAGATACGAAAGCTATTTGAAGTTCCTTCGTGAATTGAAAGAGAAGGAAGATAGTAATTTGCCCAGATAACCATAACAAGGATATATACACAGAATCGGTAAAACCTCAGGAAAGCAGCTCGATGAATTTCCTAAATAAAGTAACTATTTTCAACTGTAAAGATGTGTTTATTATAGAAGGCATGAAAAAATCTATGAATCCCTCCCCTACAGCTTGGGTATAAACTTTTTCTAGTTTCTCTACCATCGTGTTCATAGACCAGAACTGCTCAACATACGTTACACCTTTTTTGCTCAATTCTCCTTTTCTTTCAAGCGCCCTCTGGATTGCCTCGTAGAAATGTTCTTCGTTTGCATCTACTGTTAATGCACCTTCACCGTTCTTCAATACGTTTGCTACACCTTTATAGGCAATGGCAACTACAGGGGTACCACTTGCCAGGGCTTCCAGTGCAACCAATCCCTGTGTTTCGGTCAATGAAGCAAAGACAAATAGATCCGAAGCTTTGTAATAGTCATTCATCTCATTATGTGGTACATATCCTGTAAATGTAATTCTTTCTAAGAGATTTTCACTCTCAAAGTACTTCTCAACATCCTTCCTATCTGGTCCATCACCAACGATCAAAAACCATGCTTCTTGGTTCTGTTTCATAAATCGGGCAACTACACGTGATAAGAATGCCAAGTTTTTTTCTTTTGCTAGCCTGCCAGCATACATAAGTAGGACTGCATTTGATGGTATATTATACATCTTCCTGACATCTTTTGTTGGCGGCGTTGAGAATTCCAGTGTATCGATACCTGTTGGGATGATCTCGATCGGTCTTTCTACACCATATCGCATCAATTCATTTTTGATTTCTTCTGTAGGTGCTATGACTACGTTTACTTTATTACAGAACCATTTGGAAAACTCTTCCACCGTTTTTCTGTCAGGCGTGAATGGTGGTGGAACGTAGTGTCTGTATTCTGTCATAAGTGTGTGATAAGTATGTGTGTGTGGTATTTTCATATCTTTTTGCAATTTCAGAGCCCTTACCCCTAGAGCCATTGGGTCGTGACTGTGAATCAATTCTATACCATTTTTCTGAGCAAATTCTAGTATTTTTACAGCATTAGCAAAGACCATTTTATGTTGTTTTTCCATAGGGAAAACTACCCCTGGAACGACTAGTACCTTATCATCATTCTCAGGACATACGGGTGCAACTATATAGACCTCATGCCCTCTCATCTCAAGGTATTTTTTTGATAAGTAAATAGAAGTAGCGACACCATTCACCTGTGGCAAATAGGTATCAGAAATCATAAGGATCTTCACAGTACTTACACCAACCTGTACAGCTTTTTGCTAGTCTTCTTTGCTTATCTTTGTTACTTTCCTTGCCAATTCTTGCCCTTGCTCAGAACTATTCTGTTCCAGATTTGTCATTGTGTTCATTTGTTGGCTCGCCAATTTGCCCTTCAGTCTTTTCTTTCTTTGGCTTTTTATCAATTAGGTTCAAGTACCAGCACAAGGATATGAATAGATCGCCTAAAAGTCCCGAGGAAGCTACAAAACCAAACTCTCTTAACAACTGCCCTTTAGCAATAAGAAGACTGGCAAAAGAAGCTATCGTAGTAAGGATACATAGTATTATGGCTTTTTCGGTCTTCAATATACTCTCTCGACCATATTCTACACTGTGTGCCAGTTCTACCAAACTATCAATACCGATACCAAGGAATATCGGTAAGATTATAAACGTAATGAAAGTTGCTTTTATACCAACCAGATAGGAGATTCCGAAAGCAGTCACAGTATTCAAAATTGTTAATAACAATATGAGAAGAGACCTTCGAGTATTTTTAAAATCGATGTACAGTATTATCAGTTCAACTAAGAAAACAAGTCCAAAAACCCAAATGATTGATCCAAGCAGCTCATCGATTATCTTATAGAAAAGTGCAGTATAGCCGTACACTCTGCAGTCCTTCACGGCTTCAAAAAAAGTCTTAAAGTTATTCCCTTGCCATACATCCATTACTGGCGTAACGTATGCGAGAAGAAGGTTTTCCCCATTTATATCCTTGTAGAAGAGACTTGGTATGTCCTTTTCCATCAGTCTAAATAGATCTTCTGTCGTCGATATGTTCTCGATGACATCAACAGTCGATACAAAACTTTCGTAAAGACCGTATTTCTTAAATAGAATCTCAAGGAAAGGTGTATGAGTAAGTTCTAATACTTGGACGTATATATTAGATCGTTCTTCTGCTATTTTCTCCGGATCTTGAATAAACGATAGTATCGAAAAATCAGATTTGATTAATCCCTTCTCCTTCAGTTTTTCGATCGTATCCTTTAGTTTTTCAGCCGTAGGTTCTGCAATTACTATGTCGCTTGAGCCCACACTACCGAATTTTTGTGAGATTATCTCCTGAGCGATACTTGATTCCGCATCTTTTGATATAAGGCCCGATGCTGTGTAAGAAAAATTCAACAGTGAATAAGTGCCAATTATCGCAAAGATGATGGTACAAGATATCGTTAAGATCATCAAAACCTTATTTCTTCTGACGATATCTACAACCCTCATATATGTCTCTCGTTCTCTTGTCTTAAATCTTCTCAGCAATTTGTAATGAGCAATAGGCATAAGTGTGTTGAAGATTACGAAATAGACAACAATTCCTACTGCTACAGATAACCCCATCTGTTTAATTGCACTTGATGGACTGATAAGCATCGTTAGGAATGCAAGTGCGGTTGTAATCATCGACACAAAAGAAGGACGGAAATTTTCAACAAAGGCACTGACTATACTTTCCCTACTTGTACCCTCGACATTGAATCGTTCTTGTATACGCGTTACTATGTACATTGCATAATCTATGCCGAGACCCAAGAGCATTGCATTGACAAACGTGGTTACTATGTTCAGCTCTCCAAGAAACAGTGCGATTATACCCAGACTTGTTCCCATTGCCATGATGAGTCCTATGAACAAGAGTACAACTTCGATCATATTTCCAAATCCTATGATGAGTATTATCATGATTGCAGCAAAAGAGACAACACTTGTGATGGTGAAATCTTTAGTAGCCTGAAGGTTAGATTCATACGTTGTCATGACTCCACCAGTGAAGTAGACCTTTACACCATGTCTGTCTTCAAATCCCTTTGTTAACTTTTTGAGTTCTTCAACCGCTTTGGTTACAAAATTCACATCAGACATAGGTTTCTTCATAGAGAAATTCATTACGATTAAATCTTTATCCAGAGATGCTAAATAGTATTTTTTTATGCCACTTTTTGTAACAAGGTCTTCCACGTATTTGTTCATATCATACAAGGCAATGCCAGTGTTTCTCCAGAATCTGAAATCTACCAAGCTTTTTGGTTCGACGTTGAAGAGGGACTGGTAGTACTTAACAGTATCTGATACTGGTCCTTCACTCATTGCGAGCATGCCATATTTTACAAGTGTTTCTGGACTGTCAAAGGCTTCTGCTTGATGGACATACTCAGTCTTTTCAAACAAATCTTTCATTTCCTGTGCTACCATGTCTGTGTTAATTTCCTTTATTCCTGTTACTGCTATTATCAAGGTGTTCGATGTTACTTTTTCATTAGTATATTTTATCAAATCCTGGAATTTCGGATCATCTTTTGGGGCAAGACCGGTTATATCAGCATTGATTTTCAGACCAAAAATAGAATAGAGTCCAAATGCCACTGATATGCCGATCAATATGAAGAGGATCTTAGTAGAATGATCAAGTATAAACTCTATGTACTTTTTCGCAAATGTGTCCAATCTATCTCGCCCTCCATATCAAAAATGCTAGCATAGCAATACCATTAAAAACAATTATGGGATATCTCTTCTTGAAATTCGGTTTGACGATGTTTGAAATGATGTAGCAAATAGGAAATGCAAAGTAGAAAGAATACCCATACCAACCTACTTCAAATGCAACTATCGGTACAAAGGAATAGAGTACCAGTCTCTGTACTTCTTTGAAAGTTTCTTCCGTGTCTAGAAATAAGCTGGAGAAGAAAATAAGGGTAGGAACGTACAGGATGAAAAAATTAAACACATCCCCTCCCAGTAGAAAGACTGAAAGATGAAGTTTGTTTGCAGACCAAATGTATAATACTACTAGTGTAATGATCGAGATAATAGATTTTACCATCTCTTTTACTATCTGTTTTTTCAGATTAGAACACTCCTTACGTTTTTATTTTCCTTCCACTATAGTGCCATATCTTTCTGCAATGAGTTTTACAAGACTAATATCGAAACTACCCAGATTAAATGAAGTGTTCCTCCCATTAAGGGCTTCGTAAAGTGCATCACCAAATGACTTATTACTCGAATTGTCGATGTAGACCTCAGGTCTCCAGACAATCTTGATATGCTTTATTTTAAGTGCTATTTCTTCAATACCACAACCCCACCAGTATTTTCTAACCCTTTTGATGATTTTCTTCACTGCCCTAGGGTCGTTAACCATTTCCAATAAGTTCTCAAGTGTTCGAGAATCACTGATATCTCTTGGTACTTTTAAGTTGTATTCCAAAAAAAGAAGCTGAAAGTTTATTTGATTGATTCTGTCTCTCAAAATCTTTTCGAAGGGATTTTTCACAAAAACAAGCGGAGAAGGTAATACCTCCTCCACTATTATAACCTTTTTTTGAAATGTAATGAAGAAAAAAATTGTAACAGTTACAATAAACAGGAAAAGGGCATAGAATTCTAATTTCATCATTAATCGGCGA
>DPIB01000066.1 GCA_003522805.1 Fervidobacterium sp.
TCAGGAAAAAGTAAGAAAGTAAGATGATAAGTATCATTATACTGTACAGTATAATACTGGTAAATATAAAAACGAGGGCAGGTTGCCCTCGTTTTTCTGATATCTGTGCTTAAAAGATTCAGTTATTCGACTTTACTACGCCAAGTACTTGAATCTTTGCCGATGAGTTCTTCGCAGGTGTTCCTGCAGGTTGGTATGCAGCGGTAGTGAACCTTGGGTCGTAAACATACATTTTGTCATAACCGGCACCACTTATAGTCCCAACAGCTCCTCTAACCTTTTGCATGATACTACCGAAGACAAGTAATTGACCAGCAGGGTCATCATGATTATAGTCTTCGACTTTGAATGAACCTCCAAATGCATAAATACTTGCAAATAGTTTCATATTGTAAGGCTTGATCCCATTTGTTTCTGATACTATTACATTATTTTTTGCCACAAGATTCAGTGATGATTTTTCGTTAGCTGAAACGTAATTATAGATATCGTTTATAGTACTTGTAGAGAGTTTAGTACCAGCGTATTGAGTTTCTTGACTAGTAAAGTAATTTGTATATGTGTCATACGGTATAAGTCTATCTTTTACTTTGATATCTCCTACGGAATACAGTGTGTAGTTTCCGTAGTATTTCGATAGATATGTCGAATCACCATCTATGGTTATGTTACCAGTTGAGTATACAACACCATTGAATAATGTGTCAACTGGAGTACTTGGCGACCAGCTGCTATCACTCTTTGTTTCCTTTACGACCGTAGCATTTGGAGGGCCGCTTGTTTTCCAATTTATCTTGTATCTGACTGTAGAGTCGGCAATATTTGAACCTTCATAGATTAGCAAATTGTAATCACTACCCGTACCATGGTTAAAACTTAGAGTTATATCCTTGGTAAACTGTATCCCAGTAGGAGTTGCTGGGTAAGTCTGCAAATCCGAGTATGGCTTGACCATATTTTGCAGATTGGTTTTATACTCACTTGCTATTGAACTAAAATTTAGATTTGCTGCGTCTGTATCGCTTAGTATTCTGTAAGGCGGATTACCTTTCATCGTAGCATAATCAGAGTAATTATTTGTTGCGACTTCGAATATTTTTCCCTTTTGGTTTTTGGTCTTCATTCCTTTGAACTCAATTGTACCGTTGAATGTTGGGTTACCGTTAGTATTGTCTATATAGATGTAATCATTCGACCTCATAGGGCCATCTATAATATCGCCCGATGCAAAATAAATGTTTGATTGCTCTTGACCCGTAAAATACACATACTGATTAAGCAATTTCGGTCCGACAAGGCAATATGTGTACGTCGTTACATATTTGGATTGGTTATTAGTTGCTCTGTACTGTCTTTTCACCATCGAAATTAGGAATACAGTTGTACTACCTGATTGTTTCATCGGGAAAGCGTAAAGAGATATCTGGTATGGTTTTCTTTGGTTTATGTACGAAGTTATCTCATTGAGAAAATTACTTGCATTCTCTAATTTAATTAGCCCACTGTCTTGGCCTCCTGTAGATGACCAATCATATATTTTACATGCTTTGGTTGTTGAAACGTACGTTGTGATGTAATTTTGCCAGTCTTGGCTGAGTTTGCTTTTGAAATCGTTAAACCAAGTTGGCACACTATCGTTGTAAAGTAAAGATATGCCCAATATTCCTAAAAATTTTGGCTTTAGGAATCCAACTCCTATGTTCATCATATTTACCGAGTCAGCATCATTCTGTATTGATGATAACGTAGACATTGCATTCTCTCGATAATTGGCTACTGCTTGGTATAATACAAGAAGTGTCATACTTGCAACTACCATCATCACCAACACAATTGCTGTCATGAACCCTTTACGCATGTTTTCCATATGCCTCCTCCATTTTTAATTCCTAAAACTCACTGTTATTTTACGAAGATTCCGTGAGTATGGTAAGTAGTGGTACTGTGTACTTTACATTCTTTCCTTGACTGTCTTTTATCTTATCTGTTTCTATCGTCATGAGTATATTGGTATCGTTGACTTCGAATTTGATGTTTGAAATCATATTTGAAAGTCCTAAAACCTTCTTTCCACCGAATCTTATCTCGCGAGACGCTGAATCGTATTCAAGTGTCAAATCTTGCACAGTTGGCATACCACCGCTCGGGTCAAAATATCCGATCTTAAATCCACTCGTCGTATTGGGAATTAATATTTTATCTTTCGTTGTCCAAACACTTTGTGAGAGTAACTGATTTAAAGTACTTGATACCATTTGAGCCTCTGTGAAAAAATCCAAGTACTTTTTATTGCTTTCAAGGGCTGTGAATGTCTCGTTGAATATCAATCCCATCATTCCAAAAAGTATTGTGACAACAACCAAACTTGCTATCATGCCTCCAATTGTTAAATCCATGCTTAACTCACCTCAAATCGCAGTTCTTTCTCTGAATCAGTAATCCTTGTGCCTGTATACAATAAACTTCTGAGTCTTACCCTGCAGATATTCAATTGTTACCTCGTATTTTTGCACGCCCGCAATATCAGTCTGTTTGATATTGGAAACTTTTGGATAACTATTTGTACCGCCGTTGAATATTTGATTTATCTCACTTGCAGTTATTGGTGTTGAGCCAATACCGCCTTTGATGTTGATGTATCTGGATACGAATGTTTCTAACTCGACAACCTTTTGAAGGTTACGCGTACTGTTTAGGCTGTTTAGTACGCCAGACAAGCCCGTTCCAACTACCATGAAAAGTATCGAAATCAAAAGTAATCCGACTATCGTTTCTGTTAATGTGAATCCATCTCTCATTTTAGATTTCTTGAATCTCACATTCAGACCTCCTTGGTCAATGGCTTACTTTTCTATGTATGTATTATATCACATCGTCTAAATATTTAGACCAAGTATTCGATAATATAGTTGAAAGGTGGAGATATCATGGAGAGATTGTCATCGGAACTCGTCAGTTTATTTAAGGTAGACCAGGATAAGGAATTGTGTTTAACCCTTCTATCCACTTCTATAGTGGATCTAATACACTGCAGTGAGAAGATGGGGTTCGTTGACAAGCTTGCTATGACTCTTTACACAAATACTCAAAGTGTTGTTGGAGTAAAGATTGTAGTTGATTCATTTGTGAAGATCTTCGGGAGTGTTGCTGGATTCGATAAGAGTTTTGATTCAGAAAGTATAGATGTGACGGTGTATTTTGAACGCTACAACGATGAAGATGACAACTTGATATCTATGATTATGAGCATTGCGGAAATTCAGTATAGGAACATAAGCAAGTTGGAAGATCTGAAAAAGATGATGATGTACGATTCGTTGACTGGCGCGTATTGCAGGACTGCTGGTCTCGATATTCTTGAGAAGGAGTTCAGCAGGGTCAAGAGGAGTGGCACAAGTGCATGTCTTGTTTTCATGGATCTGGATAATCTGAAGCAATACAATGATTCGTTTGGTCATGCGAGGGGAGACAGGTTGTTGAGAAATTTCGCACTGACTTGTATTGAGAATATGAGAAAGAACGATCTTTTGATAAGGTATGGTGGGGATGAGTTCCTGCTATTCGTAGACTCTGCAGAGCCTGAATATCTGATTAAGAGGATACAAAAGAAAGCTGATGCGAGTTTTTCATATGGCCTTGTAGATTTCAAAGAGTGCCAAAGCTTGAGCGAGGCTATAGAAAAGGCCGATATGAGAATGTATGAAAATAAAAGAAAGAGTAAGGGAATACGGAATTAGAATGGAAAGAGAAATAGTCCATATGTCAACTACCCACCGCCTAT
>DPIB01000215.1 GCA_003522805.1 Fervidobacterium sp.
CTTCCATGTAGTCATACACATGTGGTAACGCCCAAGGAACCTTATCATAATCATCCCAATACGCAATGATTGGAATCATTGGTTGAGGTGGCCCGTCATCAGTAAAGTTATATCCTCCTGTCATCCAAAGCTTTGCTGCATAATAAGTGTTTGAAATCCCACGATATGTTATTCCAAGGTTCTCTGGTGTATCATGTATCCTCCAGTTCCAGCCATAGGCGGGCAATCCCAAAAATATTTTTTCAGGATTCATAACCCGAACAGCATAATCATAAATACCTTCCAACCAATCCCTCGGAGAAACCGGTCCCGGAGCAGAACCAGCCCATGCCATGCCATAACTCATAATCGCTGCCGTATCACAGTACGGATTTAAGTCTTCATAGACACACCAATTTTCGCCACCAACCGAGCCTTGTACTCCCGTCATTCCTGGTAAACAAATATTAACGAGTTTAGAAGAATCATAGGCTTTGACAGTATTATATATGTCACGAAATAGGGCATTGGCAGCATCCTTGTTCTCGTAGCCACCTCCACGTTCCAAGTCTATATCAACCCCTGCACACCATGGATACTTTTCCATAATGCGAATGATCTCAGTAAGAAATTTATCCTTCGCACCACTGGTATTATTTCTAAGGGCAGTAAAAATAGAAGCTGTACCATGATTCATAATAGTCAGTAGCCATTTGATATGAGGCCAACGGTTAATATAGGTAAGCATACTGGATATGCTTGTTCCTGTTTCTGTTATTGTCCCGGTGATATCCACTTCAAAAGTAAAAATACCCACCGTATCAATTCGATCACCATAGTCTCGTAATGCTTGATACATGCGGGTATTCCCCATGAAACTCCAGACCATACAACGCTTACCTTTTAAATAGTCAATCAAAGGCGCTCACTTCCTTCCTGCATTTCTTGAAACTCAAATAATACCCGGGCTGATTTTCTGTCTTCTAGCTTTATCACATGTTTGCTATCACCGGATGCTGTATATTGAAAAAAACCTTCCTTATCAGTTGGGTTTCCGTTCTTTAAACACTGCCTAGTTGATGCTAGTAGCGAAAAGGTATCACCTGGACTAACTGCCTCATTAAATATCACCTTGTGCGCCCCTGCTCCTTGAGACAATTGGATACTGCCTGCAGCCATATTTTGGTTTGGATAAATATGACAGTCAAGGCCAGCGGAAGTTGAACCCAGATTGAAGAGAATAATCGTCTCTCCGCTTCGAACTACTCCATTATAAAAGCGAACAGGAACAATTGTCTCATTCTCTCGATATTTTTGCAGCATGCTCTCTGTGTTAGTTGTATAACCAGTAAGGTGATTTCCTTCCTGTGCTTGAATATCAGTAAAATATACCGTACCTGTACAATCTTCAAGAAGTAAATTCACTGTTACGCTTACTACTCGTTTATCCTCTCAGCGGATGGCAGTGCGGCAAATAGGATAAACGAAGGGATAAGGATGTCGGCAACGTTGATCACTATCCTTCCGTTGTTGATTACTTATCTGATTTTGCAAAGACAGTTTGTTGAAAGTCTTGAAAGAACTGGAATCACTGGGGAATAAAATATTTCAACTTTTTGAAAGGGGATGAGTACTATGGATATGTTAGATATTGAAAAGGTCATTAGTCAGATGACCCTTGAAGAAAAGATACACTTTGTTGTTGGTGTTGGTGTACTTGGAATTGAAGACAATCCAAAAGCACGTGTCAGTGGTGCTGCAGGTGAGACTTTTGAAATTCCAAGACTTGGAATTCCAAGAACCGTTTACGCAGATGGGCCAGCAGGTTTGAGAATAGATCCAGAAAGGGAAAGTGATGAAAGAAAATACCATGCAACAGCGTTTCCAGTTGAAACGATGCTTGCTTCAACGTGGAATAAGAACATTTTGAAAAAAGTGGGAGAGGCGATGGGCGAAGAGGTGAGAGAGTACGGAGTTGATGTGTTACTGGCTCCGGCTATAAATATACACAGAAACCCACTGTGCGGTAGGAATTTCGAGTACTATTCAGAAGACCCATTATTGACCGGTGAACTGGCAGCAAGTTTTGTTGAAGGTGTACAATCACAAGGTGTTGGTGCTTGTTTGAAGCATTTCGTTGTCAATGAACAAGAGACCAATAGAATGACTGTAGATACAATCGTTTCTGAAAGAGCATTAAGGGAAATTTATCTTAAGCCATTTGAAATCGCAATTAAGAAATCTAAGCCATGGACAGTGATGAGTTCTTACAACAAATTGAACGGTTATTACACCTCTCAGAACAGTTGGCTTTTAACGAAAGTTTTGAGATACGAATGGCAATTCGATGGTTTTGTTATGACAGATTGGTTTGCCGGTGATGATGGAGCTAAACAGATGGCTGCAGGTAATGATTTAATCATGCCAGGAAAGAGCCACCAGGTTTTGAAACACAGAAGAAATGAGATAGATGATATAAGAAAGGCTATTGAGAATGGAGAGCCAACAGAAGAGGTACTCAACGAGAGAATTCGAAATATACTAAGAGTACTTGTGAAGATGCCTTCTTTCAAAGGATACAATTATTCCAATAATCCGGATCTTGAGAAGAACGCAAAGGTATCTTACGAAGCAGGTTGCGAAGGTGTCGTATTACTCAAGAACAACGAAGTATTACCGATATCGAAAGATACAACAATTGCACTCTTTGGCACTGGTCAAATCGAAACTATAAGAGGTGGAACGGGAAGTGGTGAAACACATCCGATGTACACTATCAATTTCCTCGATGGAGTTGTTGAAAGAGGTCTTAATTTCGATAAAGAACTTGCGCAATTTTATAGAGCAAAAATAGAAGAGTTGCGAAACGGCGAGTACAGAATAACACGTGGACAGTGGAACGAAGAAATCAAACCGAAATTGCCAGAAAATCTCTTTATTGTTTCTCAATTGGAAGATATAGCCAAGCGAAACGATGTTGCAATAATCTTCATAACGAGCATATCAGGTGAAGGATACGATAGAAGAGCAGAAAAAGGAGATTACTACTTAACCGACGATGAATACGAATTGATTAAAAACGTATCTGAGACATTCCATAAATATGGTAAAAAATCACTTGTTGTACTCAACATCGGTTCTCCTATAGAAGTTGAGAGTTGGAAAGAGTTAACTGACGGAATATTACTGGTTTGGCAACCTGGTCAAGAAGCTGGGAGAATATTTGCCGATGTAATTTCAGGAAAGGTTAATCCATCAGGTAAATTAGCAACAACATTCCCGAAGGATTACAAGGATGTACCGTCAAGGTCGTTCCCTGGAGAGCCAAAGGAAAATCCTACAAGCGTTACATACGACGAAGGAATATACGTTGGATACAGATATTACGATACATTTAGAGTCGAGCCAAGTTTCGAATTTGGTTTCGGACTTTCGTACACCAAGTTTGAATACAGTAATTTGAACCTGTACAAAGATGGTTCTTCGATAGTTGTTTGTTTCGATGTCAAAAACGTTGGAAACGTCCCAGGAAAAGAGATAACACAACTTTACGTTCGAGCACCAAGGGTGAAAATAGATAAACCGTACCAAGAGCTCAAGGGCTTTTTTAAAACAGACACGCTAGCTCCGGGAGAAATGCAAAAGGTGAAGATAACAGTGCAAATCAGTGACCTTGCTTCTTTCGATGGTGAAAAATGGGTTGTTGAAGAAGGTATTTATGAGTTTAGAGTTGGTGCATCATCGAGAGACATACGTTTGAAGGGTACTTTGAATTTGTAAATCCTGAAGGGAGAGAGAGTATGAAAGTTAAATATTTCTCAAATATTTTGAAAATTGCTTCGATTATCGTTTTGTATCTTTTTTCATCATGCAATATATCGGAGGCGCTCGGCGTGAATGTGATGAATATAAGTGATCCAAAATGG
>DPIB01000105.1 GCA_003522805.1 Fervidobacterium sp.
CAGATGATCCAAGAGGCGAGGATCCCGAGGAGATAATAAGAGAAGTAGAAAAGGGAATTATGCCAGATTCGCTTTCTCTGACTGTTCTAAATAGAAAAGAAGCAATAGATACAGCCATTACATTGGCAACACGCGGAGATGTTGTCTTGATTACGGGTCGCGGCCATGAGCCATACCAAATCATTACAGACACACTTAAGATACCGTTTAAAGACAGAGACATAACACTAGACATAATACTTTCGAAAATCAATAAGAATCATAATTCAAGAGATTGATGTTCAACAAAAGAATAAGGAACGTGGCATATCATGAGAGTCAGTAATCTGTTGGGGCATCGTTTCGTGGTAGATTCCAGAGAAGTTAAGACAGGTGATGTCTTTGTTGCAATTAAAGGGGCACGAGTTGATGGGCATGACTTTGTTAACCAAGCAGTTCAAAATGGTGCATTCGCAGTTATTGTAGAGAGAGATTTACATTTAAGTAACCAGATAATAGTTCCAAATACAATAGAGTTTTTGGGAGAGCTGGCTGGAGAAATAATAAACAGTGCTCACCCCAAAATAGTAGGGCTTACTGGTTCCAATGGCAAAACCACAACGAAGGAAATCCTCTGGAATGTGTTAAATGCTGAAATTCCAACCTTCAAAAATGAAGGAAATCTGAATTCCGAGATTGGTCTTCCGCTATCCATAATCAATTCATACAATGGAGAGAAAATATTGGTTTTAGAAATGGGGCAACGCATGGTAGGAGATATCGAGTATCTGTGCAAGTTTTTTCCACCAGATATTGGTATACTACTGAACGTAGGAAGTGCACATGTGGGTATTGCCGGAGATCTGGAAAGTATATTCAAGGGTAAATGGCAGATCGTTGAAAAATCAAAGCAAGCATTGGTAAATTATGATGATGAAAGAATGAGAAAATGGAACTGCGAAAAGTGTAAATACTTTGGTACTAATGGTGGAGATTACACGCTAAAGGGCAAGAAATTCAATGGAAAATCAACACTGATCAATTTCTGTACTGGGGGAGAAAATTATTTCTACTGTTTACCAGGCTACTGGACAAAGGTGATGACCCTTTCTGTTCTTGTAGCTTTTTCTGTATGTGATATGTTGGACATCATTTTCAACCCCAATAGCTTACTTGAATTCAGAGCGCTTAAAGGGAGATTCAACGTACATGATTACCAAGCTGGCTATATAATCGACGATTCTTATAATGCTAGTTATGAATCATTTAAAGCTGGAATTGAAGAGGTTTTATTGAATTTCCCTAGACCATATTATGCAGTTGTAGGTGCGATGAAAGAGCTCGGTGAGTATTCAGAGTATTACCATAGGCAACTTTCTGAACTACTTGAGAACTTCGATGGAATAATAGTTTTGGATAATGAGGAAGAATCCAGATACATAAATACTTCGAATCTGATTTTTAGAAGTCCTTCGCTTGAAGAAGTCACAAATTTTCTCAGCGATAGAGTTCTTAAACCCGATTTTTCGGGAACTGTTTATTTTAAAGCTTCAAGGGCAGTTGAGTTAGAAAGAATTGTTTATAGCATTCTTGACGAATAACTTAAGTCACCCTCATCTTGGAAGGAGTAAAAGGAATATGCTACCAGACCGTTTGTTAGTGTTCTTAGTATTCTTAGCGGAGTTCATTATAGCTGTGTCTGTTTACCCAAAGTATATAGAATACATGAGAAGATTAAAGGTCGGACAGTACATAAGGGAAGAAGGACCAGATCTTCATAATTATAAAGCTGGAACGCCAACGGCAGGCGGTATCATTTTCATATTGATAACGATCATATCTGGACTTTTCTTAAAGCTTCCAATCGAATTAATGCTTACTTTAATATTCTATGGGTTTATAGGCTTCTTAGATGACTATATGAGCGTAAGGAAGAAGAGATCTCTAGGTCTTAGAGCATGGCAAAAACTTTTTCTTCAGTTTGCATTTTCGATATGGGTAGCATACACGATATTGAAATACAGGCCCAGCAGTATATTTGGATTCGGGGTCCCAAAATGGCTGTTCTATCTATTCACAATGTTTCTCGTTGCCGGATATTCCAATGCAGTAAACCTTACCGATGGACTTGATGGGCTTGCTGGATGGGTTTTCATGTCAAGTATGGTTCCATTTGCATTGATTACAAATAGTATTGAAAACTACAAGATGATTTTTGTCGTTCTTGTTCCGCTCTTAGCTTTTCTTATATACAACACAAGGCCTGCGAAGATATTCATGGGAGACACAGGATCTCTGGCATTAGGGGCATATATTTCAACCTATGCACTAATGACAGAAAACGAACTTCCTTTACTCTTTTTCACCGTGATATTCCTCTTAGAGACAATAAGTGTGATACTACAAGTAGGATCAATGAAGTTAAGAGGCAAAAGGGTTTTCAGAATGGCACCGATACATCACCATTTTGAGTTACTTGGTTGGACAGAAGAAAAGATCGTAGGTGTTTTCAGCGCTTGGAATCTCGCTATAGCGATTATATTCTCGATTCTTTTTCTCAAGTAATATCTGATTCTAGTGATAACTCTTGAAAAATACAATAAAGTAGGGGGAGTAAATAATTCTCACGATTGAGCCTTTCACTTTATCTGAATTTGTTGCTTTCTCTGTTCTGCCATTGATCCTAATCATATTGTTTAGGTTCTTTTCGACAAGAACAGGAATACTCATGGAATATCCAAATGAAAGAAAAACACACACCCAACCTGTACCATTGATTGGTGGTGTTGTGTTGTTTATTAGCATAATAATACTTTCAAAGATAGGGTTGATTGAAAATAGATTCGTCTCTGATTTTTCTTTCTACCTAATTTTCGTCATCGGCATCCTTGATGATATATTTGAACTACCATATTACATGAAACTTGTGATGCAGATTCTCGTCGGTATAATATATTCAAGAAGTAACCTAGTCATGATTACAGACAACTACACTATTGATAGAGTTGCCACAGTAATTTGGTTTACAGTGATAATGAATGCATTCAACTTGATCGATGGAATCAACGGCCTCCTTCTAGGCGTTTCGCTCATATACTCTGCATTTACGGGAAGTCTCTGGTTGGTGCTTCCATTATTTATACTCTTGCTGTTTAATCTGGACGAAAAGATATTCATGGGCGATTCTGGGGCATTTATGTTGTCATATATTTTTATATCAAACAACTTAACAAACCTACCAACAGAACTTCCCAAAATAGTTATCTTTTTTGGATACCCCATATACGAAATTACGTCCTCGTTTTTTAGAAGGATTTTGATAAAGAAGAATCCTTTTAAACCAGATAGATACCACCTTCACTACATTGGGAGTGAGCAATTCGGATTGCCGGTTTTCTTGATCTTAGCATACTCCTTAACGCTTGGTTTTGTGCTTATTTCATCCCAAAAATTCAACTGGCTTATCTATCTCTGTATCTATGCTATCATTTTTGTTTACCAGCTCAACTTCATCCTCCATGCCGAGGGCATGCCTAAGAGAGACGATGGCAACCTCTAACTGGGAATCATCTGGTTCAGCTGTTGTCAGTTTCTGCAACAGCATACCTGGGGCTGCCAATATCCTCAATTTTGGGTACTTGTCGAACAATCTTAACAATTCGTATGAGATACCTGCAACGATGGGTAAAGCAATCAAGCGTACTAAAATCCTTTGGAACATGTTCAAAGTGCCAAATAAGCCAAACAAACTATGGACCAAGACTGCGACTATGAGGAATATCATCAAAAAATTTGTGCCGCAGCGGGGATGTATAGTAGAATACTTCCTTGCATTTTCGATGCTTAATTCTTCTCCACTCTCATAGTTATGGACCGTCTTATGTTCTGCACCATGATATTGAAAAACTCTTTTCACATCTTTCATAAGTGATATTCCCCATACGTAAAGTAAAAATATGCCAAGCCTAATAAACCCATCTATCAAAGAAAACAAAAACTCGTTATTCCTAATACCTATCCACTTTGTGATATATGCTGGGGCAACTATGAACAGGCCTATGGCAAGAACCACTGCTATTAGTATGGATATCACCGACTCGCTCTTCTTCATCTCTTCGCCTGACGACAATTCTGCACTCAGATCAATTGCCTTCAAACCGAAAGACAAAGAATAAAAAAGACTGACAAAACCACGGATAAACGGGTATTTCATCCATTTATTGTTCTGAGATACGCCACCTATTTCCTTGACTGCTATATTGCCATCCGATCCTCTAACTGCAACGACAACTTTTTTCCCCATCATCAAAACACCTTCAATTACCGCCTGGCCTCCAACCTTCAAGAAATTCACCCACTTTCCATGCAATGGCAATTTCTAAAATCTCATTCAAATTCTAGAAACTATGTAACTTAAAAAAGGTGCCTAAAGGCACCACATGTTCTTGATTTCTTGATCTTCTACTGATTTTTCTCTCTAATTTCAAGACAAAAATCGAGAATCTTCTGCGCATTTTGATCCTCTAACACAAGTTTATAGAATTTGTAAGCTTCAATGTCTTCTTGTGATTTCTTGTTTATGAAATAAGTAAGTACCTTACTCTTAAAGTTCTTAATCTCTTCTTCTGACATACTTGCTATAGATGTTATTATGTCGTAGATACGTTGGTCTGTTATGCAAATCTCTGCAATATTCCTTAACTCTTCCATTATCAACGTTAACAGCTTCGGTTTAAATCACAATTTCTTATTTCTTAAGATAGACTTTGAACGATATACCTGTCCTTGTCTCATTTCCAATCTGTATTTCTATAAACGCTGGAACAGCATAAAGGTCCAACTGTTCTTGTTCCAGAAACCTTCTTGCAATAGCTAAGGATTTTGATGCTTGATTAACAGCACCCGCACCTATAGCTTGAATCTCAACCTTTTCGTTCTTTTTCAGTGAACCAACAATAGCACCTGCAACTTTGTTGGGGTTAGACTTTGAACTCACTTTTAAAATCTCCATAATACCTATCCTCCTTGTACTCATAAGTATGCTTCAATGTTATTAGCGATATTATATTTTAACACATAATTTTGGAAAAATCAAACTATTCACTAAAACAACGTTAACCTCTACATTACACTACCAATGTTGTTGACATATTATGTGAATGTGTCAAGCATCATGTTGTGAAAAGTAAAAATACATTAACAAAAAATTATCTTAATTTATTGATATAGATGATAAAATAGGCTATGCGTATGGTATTCATGGTACATAAAACGCGTCTTTCAAACAGTTGGGATTCCCGCACATCTCAGCTTACGTGTTTTAGTGCCTGTATATAGCAATAGGAGGTGGATTGTGTGTACGCTATTGTAGAAAGCGGTGGAAAGCAGTACAAAGTAGAGGTTGGAGAACTTCTCCACACAGAGAAAATGAACGGCGTTTCTGAGGGTGAGACTATTACCCTTGAGAAAGTAATCATGGTTAAAACTGATGATGGAAAAACTCTGATTGGACATCCATACCTCACGAACGTAGACATAACTGGTACGGTTGTCGAACACGCAAGGGCAAGGAAAATCTTAGTCGGTAAATTCATTCCAAGAAAAGGGCACAAGACCATAAATGGTCATCGGCAGTGGTATACAACTATAAAGATAGAAAAAATAGAAATTGCCGAGAAGACGTCAAATTCGGTAGAACAGCCTAACGAATGGAACGCAGATTCAATGCAATCATTGAAACATAAATAGACTGATTCTGAAATTCTTAACCATGATTCGGTGTAAATTCAATGGAATCAATGGTACGTTCTCCGATTTTGAGATAGTCGGACATGCAAGCTACTCAAAAAAGGGACAAGATATAGTCTGTGCAGCAGTAAGTGCCGTATCTCAGCACACTGCACGTGCTTTAGAAAAAGATGGTGCTAATGTCAAGATAAAAGAAGGATACCTAAAAGTAGAAGATATACCAAATAATGAGATATCTCAAAGGTTTGTATCTGAATTGATAAAAACGCTAGAAGACATAGCACAGCAATATCCTAGCTATATACATCTGGAGGTGGACGATGATGCGCATTAACATACAGTTGTTTGCAAAAGCAAGTGGCGCAGGCAGAAACGGAAGGGATAGCAATCCAAAATACCTTGGAATAAAAAAACAAGATGGCGAAAAAGTCGTAGCAGGCAACATAATTGTTAGGCAGAGAGGAACAAAGTTCTGGCCTGGCCAGAATGTTGGCATGGGCAGAGATTATACACTGTTTGCACTTAAAGATGGCTTTGTAAAGTTTACTGTCAAAAACAACAGAAAATATGTTGTTATTCTTGACGAGAAATAAGAGAAATCTTTTCTACAACACTGGTGAATTCGAAAGGGGAACATTGAGTTGAAGAAAAGCTCTGTTACTCGGATTTCAACGATAGGTATAATGTCTGCTTTAGCAACAGGCCTTATGTTCTTAGAGTTTCCAATATTTCCGGCTGTGAGTTTTCTCAAATATGATCCGAGTGACATCCTACCATTGTTGGCGGGTTTCATTTTCACCCCGCTGGATGGTGTGATAATACAGCTTATAAAGGATGTGCTTTTCTATTTGCTCAAATCTGGCGATATCGTTGGAATCACAATGGATTTTATTGCTGGAATCGCGTATTTGCTCCCGGTAATATACATATACAGGATAAGAAAAAACAGAGTCTTTGAAATATTAGGATATATCGTGGGAGTGTTAATTGTAAGCGGTGTTATGGTCCTTCTAAATATGCTTGTTGTTCCGGTTTATTGGAAGATACCTTTTGAAGAAACGCTGAAATTGTTACCATGGATTGCAGGATTTAACGCATTAAAATTCTCCATAAATTCTGTTGTGAATGGTTTAATTAGACCACGGATAAGCAAGATTTTTGAAAATTGAGAATAAGAAATTCAGAGAATAGAATCAAGTTTGATTTTGAAGGGAGGAAGGACAATGGCAAGACCATTACCTGTTCAAAAAACTTCATTTCCTAAAGTTGAGAGAAAGTGGTACCTTGTAGATGTTGCTGATAAACCATTGGGGCGTCTGGCTACAAGAATTTCGCTGTTGCTCCAAGGAAAAAATGAACCTACTTGGTCACCACACCTTGATAATGGAAATTTCGTTATTGTTATAAATGCAGATAAGGTAAAATTGACTGGAAAGAAACTTCAACAAAAAGTATACTATCATCACTCAGGATATCCTGGAGGTCTGAAAGAGCGTACAGCCAAACAGTTGATGGAAAAAAATCCTGAAAAAGTCGTTGAGTTAGCTGTAAAACGGATGCTTCCAAAGACGACACTCGGTAGTCATCAATTCAAAAGGTTGAAAGTTTACACTGGTGAAAATCATCCACATGAAGCACAAAAACCTGAGAAGGTAGAGCTTCTCTAAGGAGGAGGGAAATAGATGGCAGACGTTTATATGGGAACTGGTAGAAGGAAGACCGCAACTGCCAGAGTTTACCTTAAACCAGGAACTGGAAAGATAATGATCAACGATGTTGAATACAAGGGGTTCAATGAATATTTTGAAAATAAAGTATGGACACTCCATGCAGTGGAACCACTCAAGACAGTGGGACTGGAAGGCATGTTTGATATACTTGTCAGAGTGAGTGGTGGAGGCAAGAACGGTCAAGCAGGAGCAGTGAGGCTTGGATTGGCAAGGGCATTACTTACTTATAATCCGGATTTAAGAGGTACATTGAGAGAAAACGGATTCCTCACAAGAGACCCAAGAATGGTGGAAAGAAAGAAGTACGGTCTCAGGAAAGCAAGAAGAGCTCCACAATTCTCGAAACGTTAATTCTAATGAGAAGGAACTTAGCACAGATCAACTAATCAACGAGGAACTAGTGGCAGATGGCACCCATCTGCTACTTTTCTTTGTTTTGTATCTTCAAACATTCCAAGAATATTGAACATATTCTCCCAATGTTGATTAGAGAAAACGGTTCTGGTATTACCAATGTTACTGTAGAAGAGTTGATGGGATGATACCGAGGGAAGTTATAGAGCAAATAAAGGAAAAGAGTAATATCGTAGAAGTCATATCTGAATACGTTAATCTGCAAAAAGTGGGTGCAAATTACAGGGGCTTGTGCCCTTTTCATACTGAGACCTCTCCTTCTTTCTACGTGAACCTGTCTAAAAATATCTACCACTGTTTTGGTTGTGGTGCTTCTGGAGATGTGATAAAATTCGTTCAAGAGATCGAAAACATATCATATGTAGAAGCTATCCAACGCCTTGCCTCAAGAGTAGGTATAAAAGTAGAATTTTCCGAAGATGACGAACTGAGAACACTTTACTATGAGTTTTACAAACAAGTTCATGAGCAGTATAAGTTAAAGTTGCAAGATGCTCAGAATGTTATAGAATATCTTGAGAAGCGGGGCTTTTCAAGAAGAGAGTTATCCCTTTATGAGTTTGGTTTTTCACCGACAAGTTCGAATATTCCGCAGATGATTGCCAGTAAAATGAACATTGAAAAAGAAAAACTAAGCTCATTTGGATTCGCATATAGCGACCCATTTTCTGGAAGAATTACGATCCCAATTAGAGATGACTACGGAAGGGTAATTGCCTTTGGTGGTAGGCTAGTTGGTGATGGTATGCCGAAATACATAAATTCTCAAGATACAATTGTGTTTAAAAAATCCTCCATACTTTTTATGTTTGATGTTGCCAAAGAATACATGAAGGGTATGGATTATGCTGTCATCTGTGAAGGGTATTTTGATGCATTGGCATTTCACCGTGCTGGCATTAAAAATGTTGTTGCTACACTTGGAACAGCACTAACTAAGATACATATATCAAAATTAAAGAAACACACGCTGAACATTATACTGGCGTTTGATAATGACAGCGCTGGTGTGAAAGCAACGCTGAGAAACATAGAACTTCTTATTCCTAATGGATTTAATGTTGTTGTTGCTGCGTTTAGACAGGTCAAGGATGCGGACGAGACATTTCAAAAGTATGGGTCACAAGGCCTACTAAACGTGCTTGATTCTGCATTGAGCCCAGAACTATATGTTATAGAGCAAAATGCTAAGTTATTTGATCTCTCCAATCCGAATGGGGTTAACTCTTTCTTGAAATTGATCAGCCGATGGGAGGATGTCTTTTCCCACAATGCAAAACTACTCGACAGTTTTAATGAGAAAATTTCGGAATTAACAGGTATTTCGAAATCGAAGATAGGCTCTGCAATTTCATTAACAAAGGGTTCATCGAATCAAAAAGAGCCCAGTGTTCAAAATATACATAATGTACAAAACCAAAAAACTAATCGTCGCATTTCATCACTACCTACATTAGAGGATTATCTCGTATACATCTACTATAACTACCCAGATTTTTTCAAGCAACTAGACTTTTCACCGGACCTCTTGGAAGGAAATGCTAGGGAATTTTTTTTGATTGCAAAAGATTTGAACGATTTGGAAGATCAGTTGTCTAAAGATATGATGAAAATGGTTAAATCGTCGCTGGATAAGATAGATGTTCAAATTGATGAGAATGTTCTACAGTCGATAAAGAGAGAATTGGAAATACGAAAGATAGATAAAAGGATAGCTGAAATAGATGCGCTTATAGAAAAATCCAAGAATGATGATGAGAAGCGCATACTATTGAAGGCTCGTATTGAGTTAGTAAAACAAAAAGCAAAAATTAAGAGACCCTCAAATTGAATGAGGAGGTGTTTTTGTGTCTAAAACTGTAGTAAAGGAAACTACGGAACTCCAGAAGAAGCTTGAAAAGCTTCTCGAACTTGGCAAGCGGAAAGGGTACATCACATATGACGATATCGATAAAGCTTTTCCGCCTGGTGATTTGGATGCCTTTGACGGGAACTTTCTCGACCTAGTTTACGAGACATTGGAAAAGAACAGGGTAGAGATACGCGATAATACGGATTTGATGAATATAGAAGAAGAGGTGAAAGCGTACCTAACTGAGAGTCCTGAAATCTTTGACAGTACGGAACCAAAGGACCTCATAAAGATGTATTTAAGAGATATCGGCAAAATTCGTCTTCTAACTCCTTCCGAAGAGAAAAGATTGGCACAGATGGCACAACGTGGTGATGAGAGGGCAAAGGAAGAACTGATCATATCAAACTTGAGACTAGTAGTGAGTATGGCAAAGAGGTACCTTGGTAAAGGTCTTTCATTTCTCGATCTCATCCAAGAAGGAAGTTTAGGATTGATAAAGGCTGTCGAGAAATTCGACTGGGAAAAGGGATACAAATTCTCAACATATGCAACATGGTGGATTAGACAAGCGATCACGCGAGCAATTGCTGATCAAGCTCGAACTATAAGGGTACCCGTTCACATGGTCGAGACAATCAACAAGATTCAAAAAATAAAGAGGGAATATATACAAGAACATGGTGAAGAACCAACAATCGAGTATATAGCTGATCAGGTAGGAAAACCTGTAGATAAGATAGAAGAAATACTCCAAGCTGCGCCAGAAACGTTGTCACTTGAGACACCTGTAGGCGAGGAGGATGATTCAGCGATGGGGGATTTTGTTGCAGATGAGAGTGTTGGATCACCCAAACGCGAGGCGATCAGAATGCTCATGAAAGAAGAGATAGACAAGCTACTTGAAACATTGAACGACAGAGAGAAAATGGTTCTGAAGATGAGATATGGCATACTAGATGGAAAGCCAAAAACACTTGAAGAAGTTGGACAGTACTTCGGCGTTACAAGAGAAAGAATTAGACAAATCGAAGTAAAAGCTTTGAGAAAACTACGCCATCCATCGAGGAGTAGATATTTAAGATTACTTCAGAAATTGACTGAAGAAGAATAACATCAAGTCAAGATTGATAGCCGATATTGGAGCTGTGACAAAATGATAGTAAAAATAGCATTTAGGAATTTCACAAAACATTGGAAAGTAGGATTACTCGCAATACTTGGCACTATGGTGGCCACCATGCTTTTAGTAGGTGGCCTTTCGTTGGGTGATTCCGTAGGAATATATCTGAAGAATAAAGTGGAAAAGAACTTTGGAAGCATAGATCTCATAATTAAAGACAAAGCAGATACGATATATTTTCCGAAGGGCTTAGACGTTGAGAAAATGAACACATTTCTCAATAACAACCCTAAGATTACGAAGTTTGTTCCAGTTAAATTGGCGCAGATAACAGCGTATATAGGAAACAAGTACGTAGATTTATTTGCCATTCCCCTTACCGCTGATTTTAGGCAATTCATAGGCAAGAACATCAATAAAGTCACTATCAGTTCTGACACTGCTGAGAGCTTAGGACTAAGTGTTGGAAGTGAAATAGAGATAGTCACAGCCCAGGGGAGCTACAAGGTGAAGATTGAAGCACTGGGCGAGCAAGAATTAAATTTCCGTGGAGAAAATGGTTCTGCCAATGGAACGATATTTCTTCCGGAAAGTCTATTCAATAAACTTGGAATATATCCTTTGAAAGCTCCAAATGTATATTTTGCTTCTACTAACTTACCTATAGATTCTCATGGAATAGTCGCACAAGAGTTGAGTAAGGAAGGTTCTATCAGGGTAAAGACTGCAAAATACGATCTACAATCATCTCCACTGAACAAGATAATTGGATATCTCTTCATTGGTTTCTCAGGTTTCTCAGTTCTTTCAAGCTTTTTATTTATTTCATCTTTTTTTGGTATTATCTCAGAAGAGAGAAAGTCGTCCTTAGGTGTTTTAAGAGCCATTGGGTATTCGAGGCCCAAGATGTTCTCCGTTCTATTCATCGAAGGGCTACTTTATTTGGCAATTTCCGAAATAGTTGGTGCATTGATAGGTGTAGGATTCGGAAAGTTCTTAGTCTATCGGATGAATTCATTTAATATACAAGATGATTTATTTGTATCCGTCCAAGACAAGATACCCTATGCTGTAACCATGAATAGCATAATCATAGCAATATCGGTTGCTATGCTTGTACCGATACTGATTCTCATCTATCGTAGTATACAATTCTCCAATATGTCACCAGCGGAACTATATACAGATAGAATCTTGGAACCAACAGGGCAAAGTGGAAAGAGGAAAAAGATAAGGCTTTTTGTTCTGGGACTGATTGCTGTTATAGCACTTTGCATAGTATCTCCATTGTACGGTGCTTTACTTTTCCTATCTTTGGTACCCTTGTTCTACCCTGAAACACTTGTCATGCTTGTCTATGGGGTAGCCATCATAGCTGTGGTTATCCCAAACTTGGGAACTGGAAGTTCTTCAAGTTTTCTTGCAAGGGCAGGCTTTTTGCTTATTGCCAGTATATACATAGTCTTTGCATTTATCCCTTATCTAAAAGCTCTTCTTGAACGATTCAAAAATGTTTCTTTAGTTCTAGCGCTTTCTTACATAGAAAAACACAAGATGAGAAACTTTACGATATTTGTTATATATTCCGTTACGCTTATACTGATACTTGTAAGTGCAATCGTTCCATACAGTATAAATAAGTTCGTTGATTCGAAAAAAGAAGAAGGTGCTTTTGGATATAATTTCATAATTGTTGAAAATCCTATAAAAACTTTCTTTGGATCGTACAAGTACCTTAATGACGCGACATTTACTGCAAATTTCGACACGCTAGTTCCAATTCAGCTTGTCGAAGGACAAGTAGGAAATGACAAGGATAAATACTCGTTCATAATTTCAGATGCAGCAATACTAAAAGATCTGAAATTACCATCTGACAAGATAATGAAAGAACTGCAAAAGACCGATTTGAGTAAGATACCTGATAAATCGGTCTATTTATCTGATGAGATCAGGCTACATGCAAAGGAAAATGAGAAGACAGCAATTACTCTGAAGGGAATACTGCCTGGCATATCACCAAGGATAACAGACGAGTTCACAGTTTTGGGAACTTACTCAACTGAGGAAATACTACTTCCGCTGGGTGGGCTCATAATGTGGAAAGATAAGAAACTGTTTGGATCTGTGAATGGATATGTAGGAATAATAAGAGATCCGAAAACAGCCTTGGAGACACAGGAATTCGTAACGAGAAAATTCGACGGGGCTTTCTATATAACAGGTGAGATAGAGAAGATGTATGCATCTGTCAACAATCTTATCAATATGGCACTACAATTGTTTTATCTAGGGTTTATAGCAGGCTTTTCAGGGCTTGCGATTATGACTTTTAGGAATGTATATGCCCGAAAAAAGGAAATAGGGATGCTCAGGGCTGTTGGTGCCAAAAGTAGTGTTGTTTTCAGGATGTTCATCTACGAGGCATTGATGATAGTTACGATGGCAACTCTGGTTGGGGTTTTATCAAGTGCCTTTATAATAACTGATTTGAAAAACTTTATATCCCCAACCATCTCGTCATTCAAAATGTATATTCCATTCTGGCAAGTGTTCCTTACTATAGCAAGTGTCTTCTTGATTACAACAGGTTTTGTGATGATACCTGCTAATATGTCCAAAAATATTCCTCCATCAGAGGCTTTGAGAGTATACGATTGATTTAAAATCGATACAATAAGAAAGGAAAAAACATGATTATATGATAAATAGGCCCCTATGAGTTATCAGTTATAGGGGCTTTTTTGTCATTCTCAGGACGATGAATAGAGTTCTTGGTGTATTGACAAAGCGTATACTGTAATAGTATAATAGTACAGTAGGCACAGTACAATCTAAGTGAAGGGGTGTTTTTAGTGTGGTTTACTATAGATTTTCATTCGCACACACCTGTGTATGTTCAGATTAAGGATAGCATAAAAGCGCTCATTCTAAAAGGGAAATTAAAAACTGGAGACTATATACCCTCCATTAGGAATTTGGCTAAGGATATAGGGGTAAACATCAACACAGTAGCAAGGGCATACAGAGAGCTGGAATTAGATGGTGTGATAAAATCTGAGCGAGGTGAAGGATACGTTGTTGTAGGTGTGGAGAGTGAGAAAATCAAGGAAGGTTTGAAAGTCGAAATGATGAAATTGCTAAACAAATGCAAGATATCTGGAATTTCCGAAGATGATTTGATCGAACTTGTAAGAAAGATTTATAAAGATTTATAACGATGAATGAATTGATGTGAATTAGCAATTACTGGATCATTCTGACTAGGTTTGGCAGGACTAATCTGGAGGTGATTGATTTGATATTGAAGGTTGAAAACCTGCGCAAGTACTTTGGTAAAAAGAACATCATTAAGGCAGTTGATGGTGCCTCTTTTGAAATTGAGAGAGGTGATGTGTTTGCCTTATTAGGATTGAACGGTGCGGGAAAAACTACGACGATAAAGTGCATACTTGACTTATGCAAAAGGGATACAGGTGAAATCATTTACAATGGTAGAGATAAGATCGCATACGTGCCCGAGGGTAAGGAATTGTATGGTAGTTACAAAGTTAAGAAGATGATAGAGGTAGCCAAGCACATAACAGAGGGATTTGATATAGACAAATGTTTGGAATTCATCAATGAATTTGGAATACCGCTTGATGAAAAGGTCTCAAGCCTTTCTAATGGTCAAGCAACGCAATTGTACCTTGCTTTAGTGCTTTCTCAAAGAGCAGAACTGTATATATTTGATGAACCAACGTGGGGTCTTGACCCTGTGATAAGAAACAAGATTTTGGATACGATCAAATCGATTCCCTTGAACGGTGGTACGGTTTTCTATACTAGCCACATACTTGGCGAAGTTGAAAGGGTCGCAGACAAAATAGCAATAATGCACAAAGGGAAGATCCTTGAGATTGGGTTCCTTGATGATATAAAAGGAAGCTACTGTGCTGTATCGATTGAAAAAATGCAATCAAAATCGCGATCGGAGGAGCTAGGTACATATGGTTATCTTTACAAAAGCACAGAGAGTGAGGATATTTACATAGTAAAGAAAGACTATGCGCAAGAGCGAAATCTAGACTTTCAACCAATACCCTTTGAATTAACTTTTGAAGCACTTGTCCTTGGTCAGAAAGATCAAGGGGAAGAAAGCAACGAGGTGAGATGAAATGGCAAAAGAATTTTATGATTTAAGAGTGAGAGCTATTACAGTTCTGGCCATTACAATAATCTTATTCTTTGTCATTGCACCATTCCAAAAACTTTCTGTCTCGATGTTGGAGGGCTATACAGACAATCCGGCAATGGAGAAATTTATGCCAAAAGGGTTTACAGAAAGGTTGAAAGAATGGAATTTCTACATAAATAGTCAATGGTACGGGAAGAATTTCGGTCAAATAATACCGATAATCGGAATAATAATCGCCTTTCCGTTGTTCTCTAGAGAGTTCGAGAGCGGAACCATAGCGTTCTTATTGGTGAGAAGATCTCGAAGAGATGTTTTCATATCTAAGTTCTTGGCAGGCCTTTTAGTTACTGCGTGCGTAATGTTTGTAGAGAGTTCTTTACCGCCCTTGTATTCCTTGATAATGTCTAAGAACTACGATCTTGATCTTTATTTCAAGGCAATGCTGCAAAGTGTATTTGCTGGTGTGTTGTGGTACAATGTAGGCATGTTTTTCTCTACCATCTTCAGAGATCAAGTCAAGCCTATATTAGCCTCGCTTGGGATACTTGCACTTACCACAACAGTTGGCTTTCTTAAAGGTTTGAGGTTTCTAAACACATATCCATATGCCTTATGTTCCAAAATATTAGAAAGTGGTACCATAGATGTTCCATATACAATTGGTGTCGTCGCAGTTTCGATAGTACTTGTTGTCTTCTCATATGGAGCCTTTAAAAACAGCGAAGTATGATTAGTCTATCTATTCTGAACAACCGTACTTTAGTTCATAGACATTGAAGGAGGTTATAAAATGATCGTTGAGACAATTGAATATGTACCAGGATATGTGATTGTTGAAACTCTAGGAATCGTTAGTGGCACTATCGTAAATTCAAAACATGTTGGGAGAGATATAGCGGCGGCATTTAAGACCTTAGCTGGTGGTGAAATAAAGGGGTATACGGAATTACTTACAGAAAGCCGAAACATAGCACTTAAACGTATGATCGACGCAGCGGAGAAACTTGGGGCAGATGCAATAATCGGGGTTAGGTTCGGTTCTTCATCGGTACTGCAGAGTGCTACCGAGTTATTTGTCTACGGGACAGCTGTTAGATTGAAAAAGAGCGAGGGATAAAAGAACTTCAGAAAAACAAAAAACTCTCTCGGCTGGTTACATATACTCTTTTTGAATCAAAGTGCCGAGAGAGTTTGGTTAATATTTGCTAAATCTTGCTAATTGTTAGATTTATAAATTCTTGGTGTTATTAATAGTTTTATCCATGTGCCTTTTCCATTTTTACATCTCCACGTTTGACAAACTGAACCGTAATAAGGGAGAGCCCGAAGAAAATACAAGACAAAACCAATAGGGTATCGTAATTGACTTTATCGATGAAAACGCCTGCTAATGGCGGAGCTATTATATTTGCAGACATGGAGAAGAAATAATAAAGGCCAGTATATCCACCAACTTTCTCCTCTGTTGTCATATCAACTATCATCGGAAGCGAGTTGACATTAACCATGGCCCATCCAAAACCGCCTATTGCAAATATGATAAAGAACACAATTGTCAGTAAGTTTTTGTCCGTAATTGCTAATCCCAGTACTAAAGTTACGAGGATCACGCAGAAAAGCAGTGTTAGTCCAAACGACATAGTCTTTTTTCTTCCGATCTTTGCACCTATGAAACCAGCTGGGATCGAAAAAAGCATGAATGTTAGGGAAAAGGCACCAAGAATAAGTGCACCTGTGCTTTCACTTATACCGATTCTGTACTTCGCGTAGCTGGTAAAGAATGTTTCAATTGCATTATATCCTATGAACCAAAAAAGTATGGAAAGAAGCATCATCAAAAGGCTATGGTCTTTGCTTGCAAAAACATCTTTCATGTTCGATTTAAGATCAGAATAACTCTTCTTATAGACATTCTCGGATTTGACTTTCTCTGTTTTGTCTTTTACTCGGTATTTTTCATCTTCCTTTATGAAAATGACAACTAACATAGAAGCAATGAGCATGAGGATAGCACCAACATAGAACGGTAACCCGAAATTCGCATCGTAGAGTGGTTTACCACCAAAATAGGCAAGCAATGCACCAACGCCACCCATAAAGTTTATAACACCATTGGCCTGACTTCTGTGTTCCGATGGTGTAATATCCGGCATGAGTGCTATAACTGGAGATCTGAAGAGTGCCATAAAGAAATTCATGAATATTATGTTGAGCATCATGAGCCACAATGCATTCCATGACCTAGTGAGAGGTATGAGAGAAAACGTCAAAGCGGCTAGCGGTGCTCCAACGAGTATGTACGGCATCCGCCTTCCTAGTCTTGTTCTCGTTTGATCGCTCAGTACACCTAAAATTGGCAGTAGGATGATAGCAAATATGTTGTCGATGGTCATAACAAATCCTATCGCCG
>DPIB01000195.1 GCA_003522805.1 Fervidobacterium sp.
AACATTTACTCTACTGGTCAGTATAAACCCCCGACCAGCGATCTTATTCCCTCAAAAATAATGCCATTGAAGCACCAATGGGAGCGATGATGTCAATAAATATAGAAGCACACAGACTCAATACGAATTGAATAAGTGCCGCTTTTATTCCAAACAACCCCTCCATCTCCTCATAGAAAGTTTTCGCTCTCACCTGTACTGTTTCAACATCTTTATCTTTTTCCATCAAAGCAATACGCTTATCTATAACAGTATTCATTTCCGCTTGCTTTGTATTGATAAATCGTTCTGCTACTTCAATATACCACAAAGTATTTTTATAGTCAACCGATCCTTCCTCAAATTTAGTTAAATCTGATTTAAGTCTACTCAAAGTTTCTTTTTTATTTTCTATAAGTTCTCTCGTCCCATCTATCTGTTTATTATACTCATCAAGGATAGTGTTCTGTGTATTTTCTGTTTTTTCATATACAGCTTTTTCTACAAACATTTCTTTCTGAGCGTTGTACATACCAATAGAAGTACTTGCCATACTATATACGGTTACTATAGCCCACAGAATAAACAATCCAGCTCCCGAAGCAATCTTTTTTCTCTGGAAAAAGTATACCATCATAGAAGCCGCAGATACCATAAATATAGACATAAGGATAGAAATAGTAAATCCCCAAACCACAGGATAACTTTCAATGAGATATCGAGAAGTGTTTCTGATACTTACAGCAGAAGCTCCTATAGAAAGTAATCCAAAGATAATACGAAGGAACTTAATTGAGATTGAATGTTTTACTATTGGTGTCTTTTTTACGATACGTTTCTTTTTTTCTTGCACAAATGTTTTTTTGATAGTATATCCTTTTTTGCTTGGATCATATTTAATAAGTCCATCTCGAAGAAGAGACTTCAACATATTATCCATCTTACGGTCGCTTTCAACCCAAAGAGCATCTTTAATGTATGATTTATTATACACCCCTGTAGCAAGGAGTTCTAATACCTTTGTCCGTAACTCCTGTTCTGTCATTCCCATAGATATCTCCTGTAGATAAAATAATGGCATAGAGTTTACACCCTATGCCACATTATACTACCATTTTTGAAATGTGTCAATACCTTCGTACTTAAAAAATCGTTTAACTACTTTTGCCAATAACCCATAAAAAAGATGAATGTTTTCGTATCGAAGAATATCATGACATATTGTATGACACAGTCCACACAATATCATATAATCTTCACGCCTTTCATTTGGTACCGTTGAATAACGGATGTGGTGAATACTGAACCTTAGGCGCTTCCACTTCTTTTTTCTAGGCATCCATTTCCAACGCTTCCTACCACATATCTCACATCGACATTCTTTATCATCTAAAATGGATTGTGATTTTCTCCTCCAGTAATTTGTTCCTTCATATTCTTTTACAGAGTTACAATGCTCTGGAGGCAGTATTTCCTTTTTTTCTCTAGGCATCACACATCACTTTATATTTCAAAAGTAAAGTTTTTACCTTTTCATATGCGATAGGATCAAACTCTTTCAACTGATACTGTGCTTCTAAAGCAATCAAATCACGTTCAATTTCTCTTTTTAAATCATCAATTATGTTTTCATAATATCCTTCATCGTCATCTTGTTCATCATCCCAATGATCTGTCATACTTTATTCCTCCTCATCTGCGAATTTTGGTGGACGGGAAACTGCCACAGCATCTTCAAGTGCTTCCCATTTATCTATCACCCTTCTATCAAGTTCCTTTTGCAATCTGTTGCTACCGATGTATTGAATAAGTTCATCTCGGGACATCTCAATACCATCCCAATCAAGACCCGCTTCTGCACGTTTAAGGAGTTTACCTGTATCAGAAGAGCGGAGATCATACAGAAAATCTATACAATCTGCTACATTATCTATACCGTATGTGAATACAATAGAAACATAACAGCTACGAAATGGACGTGGGTGTCTCACCTTTTCTGCGGTTACTTTAAGTGTAATACCTGTAGGACGATCATCAGAACCTTCTTTCTGTCGTACTTTACTTAAAATACGAACCGTTTCATGGAATCCTATAGCACGACCACCAGATACTCTATCTTTTGGAGCATACATACCTGCTCCAACATTATCACGTACCTGTGATATAATGTACAACATAGCATTTTTCTTTTCAAGTTTGGATTCAAGTCCCCGAAAGAATTCCTGCGATAAGAATTTTTGGAAGTTTAAAGCATACGTTCCGTCATCGAATTCTTTTCCTCTATCAAATGCTTTATGTCGTTTGTCCTTTCGTTCAAGAGTTGCTTGATCGGTAATTGAATCCAAAGAGTCTAGTACATAAATTCCACATTCATCTGGTTGAAGAGAATCAAGCCACTTATGTACGTCATATTCAAAATCTTCTACGGTTACAACTTCTCTTTCATTTTTCTCTGGAGGAGGAAACATATTGAATCCATAAAGCGTTTCTGTATCTATGGTGTTACCATATTCGGGATCACAGTATCGCCATCGAAATTTATCCTTATATCGTGCATAACTTGATGCAATAAGTTCCGTTGCTTTGTATGACTTTGCTGTTCCAGATGGCCCGTGATCTCTACACACAGTTCCAGCGGGGTAGCCCATACCAAAACCAATTTTTTCTCCACCACCAACTACTATATCAAGTAGAGTTGAACCTGTGGGAAAATAAATTTTAGGTTTTTCTTTTTCCTTTTCTTTTGTTGCCAATGTAGCTTTCCTTAATTGTGTAAGTTGTTTATCATCCATAGCAATAAAAGCCCGTGAGCTTTATACCCACGGGCTTAACTCCTTTACCGCTTACGTGCGGCTTTCACACACGACATGTACATACGTTCGGGGCAGTCATCACATTCTTTGTGATCCCCGTGTACAGCGTCTCCAAACGGAAATCCGTGTGGGCAATCAGTATCAGAGGAGGTTGCTTCCTCTACCGGTTCTTCTGTAGGTTCTTCGTCTACAGGGTTATCTTCCGATTCTGTATCAGGAATATCGGTAGGACGTTCAATTTTAGGAGAATCATCATCGTCATCTTCATCACCTCCACCAATACCCATCATAATGTTCTCAATTTCCTCGTAGGATTTCAGCTTAATACACTGGTCAAGAGGAATTGCATCTTTTGCAAACTGTGTTACCGGTTCTGCGCGGTTTACAAAAGTAATACTTGACGGCTGAATGAATTCGTTTCCGTTAAAACTGTCCTTAGCTCCAAGTACCGATACAGTAAGACCATCTTTGAGTGAAGGGAAAAACTTTCCGGGGAAATCGGTAGCACAATACTTATCAGCAGTTTCAAGAGGCTTCTGGAAATACTTGATGTTGGTTTCAAAAAGCTGAACACCAGCACTCCTATCAGCATTGTCAACTACGTTATAGAAAACTCGGCGACGTGCATAAAGGGCTTCATTAGTAGCTTTATCCCCTTCTTCTTTTGCCGCTTTTGCCGCTTCACAAATAGGGCAGGGTTTGCCATACTGAGAAGGGCAGATTACACTACGCTTTCCGGGGCCAATGTTCCTGTGAACATACAGTACAAGATTGTAATCACTATTCCCCTTCTGATAACGTCCCTGTACTACAAGAGGATGCATATTTGTAGTGATAGTATACGGAATGATTTCAATGCGATTCATTCCTTCTTTAAGTTTGAAGAATTTTACTTCACGATCTCCAAAATCAAGTCCTGTAAAGTTACCACCACCGGCGGTTGCAATTTCTCTACGATTACCCCAATTCTCTTCCATACACAAACTCCTTATTGATTCAGTTTATCACGAGCACTATCCATGCCCTGTGAATTATAATAACTCGACAACTGCAATTTTACAAGGTTGTCGATACTCTTACGAACATCTTCTATACTTGCTACAGATGCATACATAACATTTACAGCTTCTTGTGCTCGAATCAAAGCATCTTTTGCTTCAAGTACTTGCGTATCGGTATTTACCAAATCAGTATAAACAGCTTCTGTAGCCTTTACATCTGTTGGAGGATTTCTCCTGTAATACAAAGAACGTGCTGATACGGTAGCTTCATAATTCTGTTTTGCTCTATCCAGTTCTGTTTTTGCCTGAGCTAGAGCATCCAAATAATAACCATACTTTGACGGTTGAATTACATTTTCTTCATCCAACCTCAACTTATCAATCTCTCTATCCTCAGAGAGATTGCCGAATTCTTTAATCATTAGAACCCTCCTTTACAATTTCATTCATCAGATAATGCATCCTCCTATCTACCATATTATAAGGATAATCTTCTTGTTTATCCCACCAACCACAATTAAATTTTCCTTCTGGACACCCATACTGGAAAACACAATTCGGAACACAACACACTGCAAGAGCTTCAAAGAATGGATCACCACTTTCCCACATCTTTCTTACAATGTCAAGTACCTTTTTTCTTGTAGGTGCCCACGCTCTATAACATAATCGTTGTCGAGCTTCTGCAATAAAAGATTCCGCAGTATGGTCATGAGTGAAGAAACACGTCTCTTCTTCATTACGGGGCTTTCCAGTCCAATCAGGACGGGAGCTTTCCACATACGGTTGTGGATGTCCTGTAGTAGCTCTAAGCAGTTGTCGGGTAACAGACTTGTTAGCATCAGTATCAATTATACGAAAATGCACCGACCGTACTACACTATGATTCTGAATAAACAAATTGATGTAATAATCTACAAGAGCATCTTTACTATCAGGTACTTTCTTGAGACTTTGTTTACCAAGTGTAGTTGCTATAGCCTCCTGAATATCAAGAAGAGGATATTCATTGAGTATACGAAGTGTAATCAAGTAGTAGACTCCTCAATAAGTTTGTTAAGATACACCTGTGCTTTATTAAGGTCCTCAATGGGATTATCCTTCTTTTCATACCGCCAAAGATACTTTAGCACGTTTCCTTTAAGATAACCACAAAATGCTTCCTTTGTCATAGATGCTTTAATTGCATCCCAACACTGCATCCCACCAGATGTATAGTGGGATGGATGGTTTACCCGGTCTTCTTTTCCCATTATAGATACCTCCTTATGTACTGTGAAGAGGACAATCTTCCTCTCCACAGTACGTTATGTCCATATTCAACTTATTCTCCTGTTGATCCAAATCCTTTATCACCTCTTTCTGTTTCACTAGAAAACTCCTCTATTTCGATAGGATGCACGTTTGGTATCATATATACAATACCTTGTGCAATACGTTCTCCTTTTTTAACTACATAATCAACCCTTCCTTTATTATATAGTTTAACTTTAATAGCTCCTTGATATGAGGCATCTACAACCCCCGCATTACTTGCTTCTATGTTTTTATTAAAAGCAAGCCCCGACCTACTTTTAATAATAAGCACCGGTTTTTCATATGGGGTGCACAGGGGAATTCCATCCCATGCTATACCAGTATCCACGATAACATGACCACCATTTTTTATAGTGTACTCATGCAACGAGTAAAAGTCAAGTCCAGCATTAGTAATATCATCATTCCCAAATACAGGAATTATTGCATCTTTATGTAATTTCTTGAATCCTACAGACATCGCCATTTTTTCCATCAAATCTCCTTATTTTCTCTTCTTACTATAGTTATTAAGACGTGAAACTACGTCATCGGCAAACATATACATATCACCACCACGGAGTACATTACTGATTTCTCGTTTTGTCAAGAAACCCCCATATACTTCTTTGAAGAATCTTTCCTGCCATTCTTTTTCAAAATCAGCATGAGATATCATCTCATTATATTTACCTCCAAATCCCCATGATCCAGCATGAATCATAAACCGACAATTACAACATACTTCCCATCCTGAACAACCAAGAAATAATACGGTAGCCGCAGATGCACAATTACCAGAGAGAGAACCAATGGTTTGTCCTTTAGTTGTTCTCAAAGCATTATACAGCTGGATTGTAGTATCTAAGCGACCACCCGGACTGTTAAAATGAAATACGAATACATCGCGTTCTGTAGCGACATCGAGATCATGAAGTAGATCATTATACTGAGATGGTCCTCCTATTTCATCGTTAAAATAATAAGTTCTACGGATATTAAGCGTATCTGTGTAACACTTAAACTCAGGTGAAAGGTCAACCATAGGTTCCATAAGATGTTCGTTCATAAATCTCCTTTTACATCGCTAGTATTTTAAGTTTCATTGCAGTAATATTGGGCATGAAACAGTATCCCATAAACATAAGATATGCAACATCATTCCCAGTAAGTTCTACTTCATCCAAAAAATTGAGAAATTCCTCCCCAGCATTGAATGTGGTATTACTTTTTGCCCTTTTTTCTATGATTTTAGATAGATGTTGTAAAAGGAAATCTGCTCTCTCTCCAGAAACAAACCCTTCATAACTTGCATTTGAGGGGGACATAATTTTATCTTCATCCAAATCCATCTGTAAGATAAATGATTTTTCCATATTCTACTCCTTTTACTCTACATAATATAACATAAACCGTTACTTTGTGTCAATAACTAATTAGAATCTTTTTCTGATACAAAAGACAGTACGCTTTTAATGTCTATGGATTCTCCTGCTTTTGCGCGTAGCACGGCTTCCTTCGAGAGTCGTTCCTCAAATGTATCTATATCTATAACAACACATTCAATTCCGTTTTCAGCACACTTTAGAGCAAGATCGAAGTTAGCTTTTTCTATATCATCAATCATTCCGCACAAACCAACACCACCTATTAGTGTTATAACAATAGCGAATATTACACTTAAAATAGGAATATCATCGTGCGTCACTCCAAGAACACATCCAGACACCATAATTAAAGCAACAATCACTAATACACCAACCACTATCATACAATACCTCCGTAAATAATAAGAGTATTCTCAAACAACTAAGGAGCTACTATTTCAGTATAGGGCTCTTTAGTCAGCCCATACTTCTTAATCCATTTATAATGTTTCTTTCCGGCTCTACGAGCTGTCCATTTGAAACGATACTCCTTTGCATAAACACGAAATGGATAGTAATAACCATCTTCTCCAATATAGAGATTAACCACAGCCGCAGAATTACATACACGTAAACAATATTTCCCATTACGCTCAAACATTTCAATAAACATTTCCTTCATAATACACCTCCATAAATAATAAGAGCTTCCTTACAGATATTAGTATACCATATAAGGAAGCTCTTGTCAAGTGGAAAATTTCTAATTTTTATGATAGTACCGTAAACCAGCTTCTCTTTGTCGTGGTTCAGAAAAAGACTTAATCTTTTTAAGATATCCTATAATTCTAGTAGCATAATCTACATCAGCAGAGCCACATTTAGAACACACATTCCTTGTATTCATATCTATGTAGCCACACCCGTTACAACACGTTGATTTAACATTATACGTCCAATAAGATGATCCGGCATCTATAGCTTTCTGCATAATCTTTTTCCATGTTCCAGCATTAGGAATTTCATTAAAATTTAAGTGCACCGCAGAGCCACCATCCAAATACTGTAGAACATCACCTCCATGCATAGTAAATTTATCAGCAAAATCTAAAGTGTCATCCTCTACTTTATACAGATAGCTATTGTAACAATCTCGCGGTACTACATATCCATCCTTTTTATCCCATTTTGCAAATTTTACACCAAGATTTTCTGCTGGAACAAGTTCAGTATTTATCATAACACTTCTTCCTAACAATTCTGTATAATGCTTTGCAGAAACCTTATTTTCAGTGGAAATCGTATCAAAAATAGTTTTCACCCACCCAAGATAATCATCATTAGGAGAAATTTCATATCCAAGAAATTCTGCCGCTTCCACCATACCATTTATACCAACTGTAACATATTGCTTATCCAGAGATATGTATCCCTCATCATACGCTGGAAGCAATCGAGCATCTTCCATCTCTTGCATAAGTATACGATATGCAATAAGATACCTATGTACATCACGCACCTTTTCAGGGAGATCAATTCCATCTTGAATAATACGATTCATATTCAAGGTAATAACTTTCATACTACCAGTCATCATACCCGT
>DPIB01000231.1 GCA_003522805.1 Fervidobacterium sp.
CCTCCTTAACTATGTTTAATTCTACCACAACATACAACTATTGTGTCTGAAAATATCAATCCCACCAACTCTCAAGATATTTTTCCATATTCTTAAACGCTTTTTTCTTGGATTGATTACTCCTTTGATGAGATACCTCATGCCATTTATATGAATCCCACACCTCTATTGCTAACTGCTTATCAGGTACATCTGATGCACATGAAAATACTGCGGTGTATAGAGACTGTCCTTTATGATCTTTCATCTCTGTCTCTACAAATTCCATCTTTAATTCAAAATCACATCCAAATTGCTTTCTGAATTTTCTTTGACATTGTTCCTCAGCCCAATCCTCGGCATCTCTGTAATCCTTAAAGTATTTTCTTGTTTCCCATATTTGGTGTGCTTGTTTTTTGTGATCTGCACAGATACCATATTTAGCGTAGTAAAGACCCATCATAGTCAATTTGAATATCATGAAATCAATTATAGAAACAAAGTCCCACTCAAAGTTAAAATCTTTGAGGTGTTTTTTATATTGTCGTCTTTGCCATCTAATAAAACCTCTATATTTTAATAAGTCTTTGTACTTCTTTACCCAATTCATAAAGTTCATGTCTACTTGTCTCCTTTTACAAAAAATAGCCTAGCTATTACACTAGGCTAAGAACAGCTACACCTTTACTTACTCGTTAGAAGTCTCTTCGTCTTCATCTGAGGCTATAGAGGACAAAACACTTAGAAGTGCCGCTTCTCTAATGCGACGTGCATGCAGTATAGATGCGTATCCATTCGCAATATAAAACAGAATCTCGTTGCCAGTAAGATTTCCATCTTCGATAAACTTCACAGCTTCGATCAGACTGTTAAGAGTATCACCTCCACTTTCAGAAATTTCATCCTGACGCTTAACGCAATGCATCAGCAGTTCATCTCCGCGTTCTTTAGAAATTCCAAGCGAAGTCAAAAGGTTAGAACCTGTATTCATAGCTACAGCTTCATCAAAATCCACCTCAAACGTAAATGTCTTTTTCATAGCATCTCCTTACTAAATACATTATACCACAACATATAAAATATGTCAATAAAAAAAGGAGCCAAATGACTCCTTTTTACTTTTTTAATTTCCACCCTTGCAATTATACACAGGGGTGATATAATTTACTCCTTAATAAGTATCGTACAGCCGAAGCGCTCGGCTAATTGCTTTATCTATGTAAAACACATGTTCTACATCGTATTTGGTTCTATCCGGGGCAAACTTCGCAGGGACAAATCCATAGGAAGTCCATATCGGAGATGGGTCATATTGAACTCCATTTATCAGCGATATTGCATGCCCATTACCAAGCTGGATAGCAGTACTATAACCCAACTTATCTGCAAGGGAAGAAAAAAGTATTGCGAAATCTTCACAGTCCCCTGTCCCACGAGCCATAGTCTCTTTAGGAGCTTGCCAAAATTCCCGCTGTCCATGAGCATCTGTGTCTGATACATACCTCATAGAAGATACATACAAAAAGGCAGATTCAAGATCACGTACCCCACGAGGCATACTATAACTATACTCTGCCCCGGATTCTTCTTCTACGGTACCATATTCATCAATAAAATTGATTACGTCAGCACAAGAAACAAACAAAACCATCGTCAAAATAAATATATATTTCATATCATTCCTCCTACTCATAATATACCACATTATATAGATTTATGCAATACAAATTTATATTTTTTCTATTCTATCACTTCCTACATCATACTGCAAATTATGAGAACAAGTATATAATTTACAGGGTATTCCAGAATTTTTTATCTCTTTATAGTTATCATAGCAATCATCAATAAAAAGATCGAGTTTATTTGCTTTTGCTACACGAGATTTTGATCCACCCCAAAGATGAGAATGATATACCGGTACGTTAGGGAATCCATTTTGTAAAAGCCAAAGAATAGTCCATTCTCTAGGGCATTTTCTGGCTGTAATGTAGCATACAGGAGTAAAGGATAATTTTTTAGGATCACATAGGGGTGTTAAATTTAACCAGAAATCTATATCTTGGCATAATTCATAATATCGTTCTCCAAAAAGAGGATCAAACTCCCATGTAGAAGGACGCTCCAGATTATATCTTTTACAATATGCTCCAATAAAATCTGCTAACACATCATCTATATCAAGCCCCACTCTAATCATGTATACAGCCTTTCTAAAGGTATAATTATTCTAGATTTTACATAGTTATTACCTGTGTGTTCAAACTCTATACATTCAGGAGCGTATTTACCACCACGAGAGTGTGCTTCATCTATTCCTGCATCTATAGCTTTTAGTTTTTTGTTATACACCCCAAGAACATACGAGTGACATTCTCTATCCCCCCAACGATACATAGTTACAACGTATACTTTGTCTTTCACACTATATCCTCCGTAACAGTTATTCTCCACGTGCTTTTGCAAGAGCGGCTTTCGCTAAAGTAATCCAAGACCCCGGTTCAGAGGGTACATTCCACGGGCCACCGGGTTTACCGTATTCTTCTACTGCTTTTTCTAATGCTTTGTACATATCCGGTGCGGCAGCGATTAGTGCTGAAATAACATCTTCATTTCCCTCATCTGCTATAAACTGCTTTGCTTTTTCAAGACAAAGTTTCTCCATATCATCAATACTAATATCATTGGTAAATTCATCACATACAGTAATACAGGGGCATCGTAATTCAGGACTCATATTATCATCACATGATATTCCTTGACAACCCCCGCTCTGCTTTATAATCTCATGCGCTTTTTCAATACTTGTCATTTTACTCCCCCATCATCCTACTTGGAACAAAATCTTTGCCACTATTACAGTGAGGTAGATGACAAAACTCCAAATCTCTCCCCAAGAAATTTCTACAGAAATATCCACTACAAAAACTGGAAGGATTTCCATCAAACGAAACCCGCTTATCGGGGATCAACATCTGAACAGGGTTATCAGCAAAGTAGTTTCCAATCTCCATATAATTCAAACACATAATGTTTGACAACATGACCCACGGCTTCCCCAACTCATTACACCGTTTGAATACATCCAATTTTCTACTAAACGGGGGATTACTAACGATAATATCATAGTTTTCTTCTGGCTCATACTCAAAGAAATTCTGCCCATAATCAATATGGGAATAAATTACGTTACAACCCAACTCCTTAAAAAAGATAACATACTCACTATTCTCTTTATCAAATGGACACCACACAGTTATCTTTTTGTAGACACTAATATAATTTCTTGATAAAAAACTATCAAAGTACGGCTTTAGACACTCTACCAATATTCTGGGTGTACAAAGATTATCATTTCTATTTGGCTTGAATGCTTTACATATTGATTTACTCATTTCTCGCCTCCTCAAAATCCATTATACTACAGAAACAATAATCAGTCAACAGAAAATAACGAAATTCATTACTTATTGTGCACCCTTTAATATCTCTCTAAACCTTCCTGTAAGGTGTACTATAGCATACAAATTACACCCTGTCCAGAGAAAAACCCAATAAGAAACCAAAATTTATTTTCTAAAAATTTTACATCCACCCTTCCCCGCTGTTACATATAGGGGCAGAGATATCTATCTTTTATCTGTAATACCCATCTGGTTATCTGTGTATTGCATATAGTGCTATTATACCACCTATTTGGGGTTTTGTCTATAGTGTGTATACAGAGGTACATGGATAAGAGATTGTGGTATGAATTACAGGGTGTGTGGGTGGTTGCAATAATGCAATTGTACAGGTGCATCGGCTCTATGTGTGTCTGTAGGGGTATGTCTGTA
>DPIB01000002.1 GCA_003522805.1 Fervidobacterium sp.
CCATAGTCAATCCCTCCTCTTTCTAACTTTGAAATGGGGATACGCACCAAAAGATAAAAAAGTGAACCTTTTTCTTTGAGAATCCTATTATAAGGAAATAATAGATCACAACTCTTTGCTCATTTGATCAATATAGATAGTTTGATGACAAGTTAGCAAAGTGGGCGAGTAATTCAAAGATTTGAGAAATATACAAGAACTTAGAAATGAACAGAAGAAGTTGAAAAAAGAATTTCCTTTATCAAAGACAATGGATGTAACTCAACCAAATTGTATACAGGTCCAGTTTTCGTCTAGTAAGGCATGACATTCCGATACATTTCTTAAGAACATTTGAAAATAGTAGCTCAATTGAAAATATCTAAGGTTCAAATAGAAAAATGCCTTTAACCTTCTCAGAATGTTGCTATACCAATTTCTTTGACAAGTATCAAGTTTAACGTTTAATGAAATTATGTGTATGATAAATTAATAAGAAAACTTTACTTACTATTATTAACGAGAGACTTTGATTATCTACCAAGATTCTTTTCAATTTGTTATTGCTAACTTGCATATCTTCTTGATATATAGTCAATAATTGGAGGTGATTCCATGAACTATTTGGAAAACGGAGTCAAGATTAAGGCAACAAAATACATAGGAGAACTATTCAGAAATAATTCATCATGGGTTATAGGACATGATGGAGCTTATTCGATACCCCTTGAAGATGGGAGATCTTTTTGGACATTCGGAGATACGTTGATTGGTCCAAATCGTTCTGATTATGATCCAGAGAAAGAGTTAATAGACATGTGGTTAAGCAAAGATTGGGCAAGAGAAAATATAAAGATGATTGAGAATACGGGTTGCTTTACCAACATAAAAACGGGAAAAGAATTGATATCATCAAAACCATTCTATGTTGATAAAGATGGAATTGCGAGAGAGCTCGTAAGCACTGTTTTGGCACCCAATAGGGACAACCGATATAGGCCAATTTGGCCTATGGACGGTTTTTGTTATGATGCGAAGCTTTATATTTTCTACATTTTGGTTGATTGTGGGTTTTTCGATTCTTCAAAAAATGAACAAAACTTAGATATCAACTTATATGGTGTTGGATTAGCCAAATCAGAATATCCTTTTTATGATTTTGAGAGACTAAAACCCACAAGTTATCCAGTACCTCCAAAAGACTTGTCTAATTACTGTGAGTACCCATTTGTTTGGTGGAATTGTGAAGTACCTGACAAATTTGGCGAACAAGTTCCAGCTTTTGGTACCGCTGTTTTAAAAACTCTGGTAGATGGATATGTTTATATCTATGGTAGCAGGGTTGAGAAGATAGATAATGAGACAATTCACGGGGTTTATCTTTCAAGAGTGAGACCAGAATATATCGAAGATTTGAACCGGTATGAATATTATTCAAAACAGGGATGGATAAGTCAGCCTAGAAACTTAGAATTGCTCTTTGATGGAAATGCAAATGAGTTTTCTGTCTCGTTCAATCCGTACCTGAACAAGTATATAGCAGTATATTCCTTTGCAGGTAGAGTTACCTCTAATGGAGTTGTATCTCCAGGAGCGATGGAAGAGGTTCACCTTAGAACAGCGGATGATCCTTGCGGCCCGTGGAGTGAACCTATTCTCCTATATAAACCGAAGAAGTCCATGAGTTTAGACATATGCTATGCTGCAAAAGAACACCCAGAACTTGCGGAAGAAAATGGAAGAATTATTTATCTCACTTTTGTTAGTCATCAAAGATATTGGCCAGAGTTAGTTAGGGTAGAATTTGAATAGGAGGTTCGTGGCATGAACTATTCAGAATCCGATCTAAATATAATTCCAACACAAAACGGTTTGAGGCCAGTAATGAATGGCGTAGATGAAATTTCGTCCTTCATAATGGGTTCTCTGAGTGAAAGATGGCTCTCTAACCCCGAGCCACTCATAATAGCTTTTGATGGCTACGTTGGAGCAGACTGGTCCATCGTACTTGAACTCAAAGAAAAATTGGAAGAACAAGGCGTCTCCGTTGGTTTGATCGATAGTACCGATTTTTTCAAGAATTCTCAGGAAATATGGAAAATGATAGAACCATGTATAACCGTAGATCAACATTTCGGGAAGATGTACAGAGGGGATCTGAATGATTTTTTAGATAACAATGCAGTAGTTAAATTTAAAGAAAAAATAAGAGAGTCCAACAACAATCTCTTCATCTGTTTTGGGTACGGTTCTTCAAGCACATTGATAAATGCTTCTTACGATTACGTATTTTACATCGACGTAACTCATGAGGATTTTGTTAAGAGTGTTCAGAAAGAAAATCTTTGGTTTGTACCAAAAGGAGCCTTGAATGCTGAAGGTGTTGCAGATGTAGGGATGTCAATTCAGACATTCAAATTGACAAGGTACGTGTATGCTCCACTTTTTGACAAGCACAGAAGAAATGTTTTAAGAAAAATGGACTTTTACATAACCACAGACACTCAACTGAAGATTATTCCAAGATCAACATTTGATTATGTTATGTCGAGACTATCTCGACAACCTTTCAAGCTCAAACCTCTTTATATACAAGGGCCCTGGGGAGGTCAATGGATAAAGCAAAAACGAGAAATACCCGAGGACTATAAGAATTGTGCCTGGGCTTTTGAAGCCGTAACCTCCGATATGAGTTTGCTGGTTGAACTCGGTGAGGACGTTTTCGAAGTGCCTTTTGACACTTTTTTAGCCAGCAATCCGAAATATATATTGGGGAAGAGAGTTTTCAATAAGTTCGGTTACTTCTTTCCTCTGCGTGTTCATTACGATGATAGCTATGATGGCGGGAACATGGCTATTCAGGTTCATCCCGATCATTCTTATGTTCGGAAACAGTTCTCCGAAAAAGTTGGACAACAAGAGGCATACTACATAGTTGAAACAAAGGATGATTCAAGGGTATTTCTTGGGCTAAGAGATGGCATTGACATAGCCGATTTTTATCAGGAAGCTTTAGAATCAAAAGAAAGCCACGTACCTCTAAACTATGAAGAATACGTCAATTCTTTTCCCAGCAAGCCTGGAGACCTATTTTTGATACCTTCGGGAACTGTACACGCTCTTGGAAAGGATCAAATCTGTTTGGAAATAGGAACCAGCTACGGCTACACTTTTCATGTATATGATTACCTTAGACCAGATTTAAATGGCAATCTAAGAGAGATACACTTGGATCACGCATTCAATGTTATCAATTCCCACCTAAAGCTCAATTTTTCACATGAACGATTGAAACCAATGCCCAAAGTGATTGCAGTTCAAGAAAATGGGACTGAGTATCTTTTCGAAAGGGTAAAGGAGATACTTTTTGAAGTACATAGAGTTGAATTTTCTACGTTGTGGAGGGACGATACTTTAGGAGATTTCCATATTTTAACAGTTATCAAGGGAGACGTCACAATACGAGCAGAGAACGACATGAGTAATTCTGTTGTTGTCACCAATTCGAAGACCGTAATAGTTCCTGCCTGTTTCGGTAAATATCTTATAGAAAGCGATCAGAATTGCGTCATCATAAAAGTTTTAGTTAAGAAAAGAGTACAACCTACATCAACTAGGACTTTTTGAATTCTTTCTCAGGTGAATTATTAGGAGGTTTTTAGAATGCATGCTATAGCACTAGATATGGGTGGCACTTTCTTAAAATCAGCAATCGTTAGTAATGATGGGGAAATAGTACAGGAGAGTTTTTATAAAGTTCCTTCTTTTTCAAATTGTTCCAAGAATGTGATAATAGAGAACATGTTGAATACATTACGAGTGCAAATAAAAAGAGCAAAAGAACTCCATATGAAAATAGAAGGTATAGGAATAGGAATACCCGGACCGGCAGATTATGAAAAAGGAATATTGTATATTCCTCCAAGGCTAAACAAATACCAGTCTATCTATGGGGTAAGCTTAAAAGATGAAATCATAGAACACTTAAATATCAGTAACGTAAAGTTTGAGTTAGATTCGTTCCTTTTTCTAAGAGGTGAGAACTGGTTAGGAGCGGCTAGAAACTTCAGCAAAGTTATAGGAATAACGTTAGGAACCGGATTGGGATCCGCTTTCATGATAAACGGAAAAATAGTCGTAGACGAAACAATTACTCCTCCAGAAGGGTGGATAGGTGGTTTAGCATATAAAGATGGGATAGTTGAAGATGTAATTTCTGCGAGATGGATTGTACGCGAGTATAAGAAATTGAAAGGTATCGATAAAGATTTTGAAGTGGAAGAAATTGCTTACTTTGCAGAACGAGGAGACCGAATCTGCCAAAGAATTTTTGAAGAACTTGGAGAAAATTTGAGCCTTGTTCTTGAACCAATTGCATTAAGATTTAGACCAGATGCCATAGTTTTTGGTGGACAAATATCGAAATCTTTCAAATTGTTCGAAAATACACTGAAGAGTGGCTTGTCTCAACTACCTTTCCCTATAAAAATAAGAACTGCAAAGTACATCGATCTGAGTTCACTTTATGGTGCGGCATATCTTATTTTCTCAAATTATCAGGATCAAAGTCAAAACGATTCTTCCCATAATCAACCAACATGATTATTCTTAGATGTTCAGGAACATTGCCCTTTCTGGTTTTAAACGTTCTCCAATAGCTCTGAAATAAAGGAAAAAAAGGTTCAAAGCATTTAAAAATTCACTGAAATGGAAAGAAGGAGATTAACGATGTCTAGAAAATCCGATGTAATATCTGCTTTTAGAGTTGAGAGTTCCTTATTCTTTGTAACTTTTGAGGGTGAGTTAAAGCAGGTAGTTTTCATAGAAGTTGGATCGAATCGAGAAATATCTAAAGCACAGTTGATCTTGACTGGGGACAATCAAAAAATTGTACGAAAGGTTGACAAAATCAATAAAGGGAAAACAATTTTAGAAATGTATGTCCCGGAGGCCAAAGCTGAAACTACGTATAACGCCATGCTTAGATGGGATGACAACAAAGTTGAAAGTACAGTAACAGTCACGCCACAAAAGCATTGGGTTGCTCACATCATTCATCACTCGCATTTGGACATAGGATACACAGATCCGCAAGTTGAAGTATTAGACCATCACTTGAACTATTTGGATCAAGTTCTTGAGCTGTGTGACTTACAAAATGATGATCCAGAAACCAACTTCAAATGGGTTGTTGAAGCAACTTGGCCTCTAAAGTATTGGCTTCAGAGTCGTCCTTCTAAACAAGTTAAAAAGATGATTCAAAGGATAAAAGAGGGAAGAATCGAGGTGTGTGCAGATTACATGAACATGCACACTGAAGCCTATGATATAGATGAACTTGCTAGAAGTTTTGAAATGGCGCAGATGCTTCGCGATAAATACCAAATAGAAATTTGTACGGCAATGCAGAGTGATGTACCAGGTTTGACAAAAGGATTTCTAACATGCTTAACTGACATGGGAATCAAGTATTTGTCTGTAGCACATAACTATGCAGGACGTGCCATACCATACCTGCTTCCTGGTCCTAAATTGAGGCGTCCTTTCTATTGGAAATTAGATCGGGAAAATGAGAAGAAGGTTTTAGTTTGGTATACGGATACACCACATGGAGTATACATGGAAGGAAATCTGCTTGGTTTATCAAAGAGTTACGAAGAAGTATTCGAAAAACTGCCATCTCTACTCAAGGAGATGCAAGACGGCAATTACGAATTTAGCGATGTACACGTAAGAGTTCAAGGCGCGTTTTGGGATAATGCAGGACCAAGTATCGTTCCATCGCAGATAGCTAAAACCTGGAATGATAAGTGGGCTTACCCCAAGTTAATTACTTCTACCAACAAGCAATTTTTTGAAAAGATAGAATCTGATAAGTCTGCAAGTATTCCAGAGTTTTGTGGAGATTGGACCGATTGGTGGTCAGACGGGATAGCTTCTAACGCTTATACAATGGGACTAAATAGGAAGACTCATCAATTATTAAGATCAGTTCAAACACTACATAGTATTCTAAACTTCGGTAATAAGAAACATATCTATCCTAAAGAAGAGTTGGACAGAGTCTATGAGAAAATGACCTTGTTTGATGAGCATACATGGGGAGCATGGAATCCATGGGAAAGCTCCCTAAAGCACAACATTTCTGGCGAAATTCAATGGAGCATCAAAAGGAACTTTGCACAGTCGGCTTATGATGAAAGTCTTTTTGAATATCGTAAGGTACTCAACCTACTTCCTGAAATCTTAAGAACAAGATATGACAAAGAATCGATCTCCATCATTATCTATAATTCCAGTTCTTTCAATCGGACTGATGTAGTAGATGTATTTATCCCATTTGGGAAATGTGATGTGAGAAAAGGGCTGAAAATCCTCAATGAAAATGGAGAAGAAATAAGATATTCTTTAAAACTGCACACAGGAGAGTTACCTGAACCAGTTGGAGCAACAGTAACGTTCATTGCAAAAAATGTTCCTCCGTTCGGCCAAGTTAGATACCAAGTACTGACGGAGGAAAAAGAAGTGCGTAGTCAGATATCCATAAATCAGAATGAAGATACAGTAATAGAGAATTCGTTTTACAGAATCATTTTTGATCCAGACACTGGTGGAATCCTCAGCATTATGGACAAAGAAATAAGCCAGGAGTTAGTGAATCCAAACGCTGTTTTCCTCCTCAATGAATACGTCTATGATCAATTTACCACAGCTCCTCGCTTCAACCATCTATCTTCCCGCATAGTAGGAAATCCACAAACCCTTCTTGGTCGAAGAAGTTCTGCAAGCCTATTGAAACGAGGCAAAGAAGGTAAAGCAAGTCGTACGAGTATGTCAGAAATAAAGTTGGTAGAAAAAAATAACGTGTACCAAAAAATGTTAGTAACGCTCCATCTGCCTGGTTGTGAGTGGATTGAACAAGAAATAATACTGTATGATGAAATAAAAAGAATGGATATCGTCAATCGCCTAATGAAAATAGAAACCGAAGCCAAAGAAGCAGTATACTTTTCTTTCCCATTCAACATAGAAAACGGGAGAACATGGTACGAGATAAATGGAGGATACATTTCCCCGGATGACGAGTTTGTACCTGGTTCTTGCCACTACCTGAGGGCAATTCAAAACTGGGTAGCTATGAGTAATTCGCAATACACCATTCTCTGGGGTACTTTGGAAGCTCCCCTGGTCCAATTTCAAAACATTCATGTTCCATATAATCCCTTTGATAAAACACTTGAGGCCGACGAACCTTGCACCGTATACTCTTACGTTATGAACAATATATGGGATACAAATTTCCCAAACAGGCAGGGTGGTGAAGTAGAATTTCATTACAGCATCACAAGCCATGCAAACGGTTTTGATCCATTGACTGCAAACAGGTTTGGCGAAGAAGTACAGAATGCGTTAATGGGAGTTACAGTTCCATACCACATCGATGATAAGTGTTCTTCTTTCATTTCAACCAATGCTGAGAATGTAAAGATCTTAGGAGTGAGAAAACTCGACAAAAATAAGTACCAAATCCGAGTTCAGGAAGTTGGTTGTACTGATACAGACGTAGAGTTAGTCATATCAAATGCTTGTGTACGAGAGGCATTTGTTTCAAACATCGGAAATGGGAACTTAAAACGGATAAGGAATGAGGCAAATAAAATGAATTTTGAAATCGGAAAACGTGAAATAAAGACAATTGTTTTCACAGTTTGATTGAGAGACATCGGATGCGAAGGTAATTTTTAGATGTATTCAAAATGCCAAAAAGAGGTCATTAATTTAGCACAGAAGAAGGGAGGTGGGGAAATATTATGGAGGAACTTGGACATGTTAAAAAGTGTGGGTATCGATAAGGAAAGGAGGTGGAAAATTAAGCAAGAAAGATTGAGCTTTGGGGGAAAACGAACCTGGAGGAGAGTGCAATACTATTTGAGAGAAAAAATGAAACAAGAGAGCTGCCGGTTACTGAGCCATGTGAACTTCAAGTCTTGATAGATCCTTGATGAAATAGCTAAGCCTTGTAAAATAAGAGATATTTTTAGTTTAACGGTTATGCAAGAAGTTAAGATACTTTAGGCTTCAAGTTCAAGATGGAAAAACATTTACTGTAATATGAAAGAAAAATAAAATTGAAGGAAAGAGGATGCTTAAAAAAGGAGGGATATTTATGAAGTTAGCAAGAAGCTTCTTGATTGCTTTGTTCATACTGGTTCTAACCACGATATCTTTTGCAGCCCCTGTCGTAATAAAATTTTGGCATGTATACGATGCTGGAATAGCAAAACAAACGATTGATCAAGTAGTTACGGATTTCAACAAAAGCCACGAAGGAAAAATACGAGTGGAAGCTTTGGGAATTTCTTTTTGGGATTACTGGGACAAACTCAGAATCAGTATTGCCGCTGGTCAGGAACCTGATGTTTTTGTAAACGACCTCGGAGACGTTATAATGAGAGCTAGTTCGGGTATTCTGCTTGATTTGGCACCATATTTAAAGAAAGCGGGAACAGATGTTGATAAGACGTTTTTCAAGGCTCCTTTAGACATGTGCCGATGGAAAGGTGGAATATATGCTCTGCCGTTTGAAACAGACGTAAGGTTGCTTTTCTATAACAAGGACTTGTTTGTTAAAGCCGGATTAGACCCCAACCGTCCGCCTAAGACATGGAATGAGCTGTGGCAATATGCTGACAAGATAACAAAGAAAAACGCCCAAGGAGACTATGATGTCCTTGGTTTTAACCCATTATACGCACAATCCTATTTTTGGATGTATGTATGGGGCAACGGTGGGGACTTCATAGATGAAAAAGGAAATCTTGTAGTGAATAGCTCTATCGTTGTAAAATCTCTTACAGAATGGAAGCAGATGGTCGATCGTTTAGGCCTCGATAAACTTCAAAAATTCAACGCAACCTATCCTCTTGGTTTGAATGATGCATTCATAAACGGAAAACTTGGAATGGTCATCCAAAATAACACATTTTTCAGCCAGTTAAGAGACTATGCACCCAATCTAAATTACGGTGTTGTTCAAATACCATACCCTGTTAAACCTGTAAGCTGGTCGAATGGATTTTCGATCGAAGCGTCTTCCAGAAGCCGAAATAAAGATGCTGCTGCAGAGTTTATTATCTATTTAACCAGTAAAACTCCTTCTTATCTATTTGCAAAGAATGTTTCTTCTCTCGTGGGTAATAGAGAAGCGGCAATGTCACCGGACTTAATGTCAAATGAACTGTGGAAATTATCTGTCCAAACTTTAGACATTAGCCGGTTTAGACCATTTGTACTTGAATATCCTCTCTGGTATGAGGACTTACAGAAAACTGTCGAGACAGTTTTGTATGGCAAGTCGACTCCTCAAAAAGCACTTGATGATCTGCAAAAAATGATAGAAACGCAGATACAGAAATATAGACTCACCCACTAAACATCATCAGATGAGTCTTCATATATTTTGAAACCTGCTCGAGTTAGGCAAAGATGCCTAACTCGAGCATAAGCGAAACTGTTTTGTTTAATTGCACATGAACCACAAATATCATATTTTCTTTTTGGAGGTTCGGAAGATGCCAGGAAAATCAATAAGATCCTTTTGGAAAAGGAAAAGCGCCATTGGTTATCTATTCGCTGCTCCGTGGATCATCGGATTGGTGTGTTTCATATTAGGCCCGATCGTTGCTTCATTTTTCTTAAGTTTTACAACTTACGATGGGATTAACCCTCCAAAATGGATAGGATTCATGAATTACAAGATTCTCTTCACGCTAGACCCGAGCTTTTTGAAGGCCTTAGGAAATACATTTTATTACATGTTTGGATCCGTTTTTCTAAAAGTTCTGCTTGGTTTAATCCTTGCAGTCCTCTTGAATAATGCCGGAAAGTTTATGGGGATATTTAGAACGATATTTTTCCTTCCCGTAGTCCTACCTGCAGTCCCTGTAATGTTCCTTTGGATGATGTTGTTCAATCCGACAAATGGCCTAATAAACCAATTCTTAGGAATTTTTGGAATAAACGGCCCACTTTGGCTGAACTCCCCAACTTGGTCCAAACCTGCCATCATACTCATGAGTCTTTGGGGAATAGGAGGCATCATCGTCATTTTTCTGGCTGGCCTTCAGGGAATTCCTACGGAACTATACGAAGCCGCTGAGCTGGATGGTGCAAATAAAATACAGCTATTTTGGAAGATCACCGTGCCGATGTTAAGACCCGTCATTTTTTTCAATGTTGTCACAGGGCTTATCGGTGCCTCTCAAGTTTTTGCGGAAGCGTACATAATGACTGGGGGAGGTCCATTAGAATCAACAACGTTTGTGAACTTAATGATCTACAAACTCGCATTCAAAGATGTTCAAATGGGATATGCGTCTGCGATTTCGGTCGTAATGTTTCTAATCTTAGTACCATTGACAATAGTTCTGTTTAGGATATATCGCAGACAGGCCGAATTTTGAGGAGGATTGCGATATGAGAAGTCAGAAAAAAATGAGACTGATAAGAGAGATAATTTTGTACAGCGTGTTAACATTGTTTAGCGTGATATTCCTAGTTCCTCTCTTTTGGATGATCTCGACGTCTTTAAAACCCGAGTCACAGGTCATGACTGTACCTGTTCAGTGGCTTCCGAAACCACCGCAATGGAGGAATTATATAGATGCAGTAAAGGCATTTCCATTCTTTAGATACTTCTGGAATACTTCGTTCTTAGCCATTTTGAACGTGGTCGGAACTTTATTTAGTGCCTCACTTGTTGCATACAGTTTTTCAAAGTTACGTTGGAAGGGACGAAATCAGCTATTTTATATAACTATAGCTACCATGTTTATCCCCTCTCAGGTATTGATCATACCAACTTACCTTATATTCTCAAAGCTAGGTTGGATAAACACATACCTTCCATTAGTTGTCCCAGCATTTTGTGGTGGAGGGGCTTTCAACATATTCTTATTAAGACAGTTTTTTGTCTCAATACCAGACGAATTGCTGGAAGCGGCCAGGATCGATGGGGCGTCGGAATTCAGAATCTATTCACAGATCGTACTTCCATTATCCAAACCAGTGCTGTTTACGGTTTCGATCTTTACACTGCTCTTTTCATGGAACGATTTCTTTGGACCTCTGCTATACTTACACGATCCATCCAAATGGACTCTTGCAGTAGGGTTGCGAAGTTTCCAGCAACAATATACCACTACCTGGAATTTGTTGATGGCTGCTTCTACACTCACTGCTCTGCCTTTGATAATAATATACTTTATATTCCAGAAGAGCATAACAAGTGGTTTCGCTTTGAGTGGGAGTGGTAAATGATGAGAAGAGCAATTTTGATCGTTGTAGTTATGATCTTGTCGGTGACGTATGCTTTTGGAAAAATAGACAAGGTTTTCATAATCCCATTCAGCCATCTGGATATTGGTTTTACAAAAACTCAAGAAGAAGTTTCTAAAGAGTACGTAGAGATGATAAACAGCTTGTTAAACATGATGGATATTTTCCCAGACTTTTCTTTCACAATTGAGACCTTTTGGCAACTGGAACAATGGTTGGAAACATCTCCCGAACCTTTTGAAATTCAAAAATTGGTTCAGTACGTGAAAGATGGGCGCTTGGAAATAGCGGGTGCTTACGCTTCTATGCATACAGGTTTTATGAACAAACTTTCATTGTCAGAAACATTTAATGATTCTATAAGATTCGCAAAAGAAAACAATTTTGTAATCACCACTGCTTTGATGAATGATGTCCCCGGCTATGCGCAGGATTTACCAGACGCTCTTTCTGAAAGTGGTATCCCTTACTTTATGTCTGGAATAAATGACAAATATGGCGATGTTCTTCAACTTCCTGGATTGGTGAACATCTTCTACTGGGAAGGCCCGAACCACGGAAAGGTTCTCACTTGGATAACCAAAGCAAGCTATATGGAAGGGATCACCTTCAAAAGCATTTCTTCGATAGAAAGTTATGTAGAAAGACTGGAAGAAGAGGGTTATCCATACGATGCTGTTGCTATTATGGTTGCAACGGATAATGGAGGACTGGGGCCGGGTCTGGTTAGTTATCTAAATCTCCACGAAGGCCCTCTACTTTCCGAACTTCAAATTGAGTTTTCAACACCTTCTAAGTTTTTTAAACGCATGGAGGAGAAGTATGGAGATGTCATACCTGTATACAAAGGTGACTGGTCAGGGTTTTGGGAAAGTGTAAAAACCGGGGGGCCATATTCATCTTCACTCATCAGATGGAGTCAAGAAATTTTGCAAGAACTAACTTCCTCGAACATGATAAATCCCGAAGATCCTTTATATCGCACTGCGATAAAGAACATTTTGTTGTATTCCGAGCACGGTGGTGCTCCAGGGGCAGGCTGGCCTGGAAACTATACTCTCGAGCAAACGCATATCTTCAATAAAACAGTAACTGATTACGCTTCAACTGCTTATAGCAGTGTCCGGGGATTGCTCGATGAACTGGTGCCGGAGAAGACAGAACCCAGTAAACTTTATGTCTTCAATCCTGGAAACTCTGAGACGGGAAGCCTTCTTAAGTTCGAGATAGCTGAGTGGAATCCTAACATTGGAATCCTACTCGAATTCGAGGGGAAAGAGTACACTGCGTATCCTTTCACCTCAACTTACACTGATCCGTGGAATCAAATTGACAAGGGTTACGAGGTATACATGAAACTACCGAAAGGAAATTCGGAAATAGTCATTAAAGGGATAACGGATATCAAAAGAGAAGAAAGTAAAGACAGAGAAAACGATCAGATTGTCGAAAACGGTTTCTACAGAATAGTGATAAAATCGGATGGCACGTTTGACATCTTTGATAAGGATTTAAAAACGTGGGTGGCAAAAGATGTGGGGACCTTTGAACATGCCTACACGAGTTCTATAGAAGTCAGAGAAAAGGAGAGATTAGCTATACGAGCTTACGAATCATATGAAAATCCTCAACAAAAATCTGTGAAAGTCAAAATCGACAGTTCTCCGATTGTTGAATTGGATATTGCCCTTCCAAGCAATGAAAAGAAAATCTTTTTCAGTTATTTTATAGATCAAACAAAAATTCCGTACATACCCTACGAGAACCATTCAATCAATTATTTCCTTAAGATTCCTATAAGCTCTGGCGGAAAGTTCGTCTATAGAGGCCCCGATTCCATCGTAAAGGACCCCTACGAATTCTCCGCACTGAGACCGGGTCAGGTAGCTGTTAGAGACTTGTTCGCTTTGGAATCCGATGGTTTAACTGTGACTATGGGCACGAGACAGACTTTTATGGTTGGTTTTGACTCGAAAACGAACTCGTTCGATTGTTTACTTTTAAGGCATTACGATGAAACAGCCACAAAAGATTCAGGAATAGTGCGGCTGGAAAATGTGGAACCTGGCAGTCCCGATGTATTAACATTCTCATTCTTCTTTACCACAGGCAGAGAAATTGATCTGGAGGGTGCCGAAAACTTTATGAGACCCCCAATAGCGTTAACTCAGGCCGATGCAAAATGATTGAGTGAAGCAAAGATAAGTACTGAGAGATAGGAGGCATATCTATGGCAGAGAAAGACTATTTAGAATGTTTTAAATCGCTTACATATCAAGATGAGTTCATAACAATGCCCTACAGACTGTTCGAACCAGAGATTGAGGATGGTGAAAGATATCCATTAGTAGTCTTTCTACACGGTGTTGGACAAAGAGGAAATGATAATGAAGCACAGATAACTGCAAACGAAGGGGCAACCATCTGGGCAACTGACGAGGTTCAAAAAGATCATCCATGTTTTGTGTTAGCTCCGCAATGTCCGGATAATGCATATTGGGGGCTCGGATTCTCTACTGCATCAACAAATGAGCTCAGTCCTAATTCACTACTTGCCACAGTAGCAATCATCATTGATTCTATAATTGATAAACATCCTGTTGATACTGACAGAATTTATATAACGGGCCTTTCGATGGGTGGATTTGGAGCTATCACACTCCTGACTTTGCATCCGGAGAAATTTGCAGCAGGTGTCATCATGTGTGGCGGAGGGAATGCGAAAAGACTGCTCAGGATCAAACATGTTCCTTTGTGGCTATTTCATGCGGAAGACGATGATGTAGTACCAGTCGATCTCTCAAGGGAAGTTGTTGAGATACTTAGAAATTTGGGTGCAAAAGAGGTTAAATACACAGAATATCCTAAGGGTTACATGAATTCTTTGGGGCTTGAGCCACATGAGTCATGGGTACCAGGTTATAGAACGAAGGGAATGGTAAAATGGTTATTTGAGAAAAGGAGATATTCTTGTAGTCACTGAAACATAGTTATAATAGAATATGAGATGTACTATATCAACCAATGCAACAATTTCTAAATCGTATGAAATACAGAATTTTGCGAAACTTCAAACGAAGAGAAAGTGTCTACAATTGTACAAATCCATGATAGGAACGAAATTAATCAAGAAAAGATATTCGAACATATAACAAAGCAGATGTATAATCTAAGTAGTTAGAAGAATAGTTTTAGAGATTATTAGTCTCTGGTCAGCATACTAAGAACTAGTTGTAATAGCTTTCTACCGTTGGCATGGGTACTTTCTCTTCATTTAAAGTTATACAAGTATTTTTATGATTATGCCAAAGCTTGATAAGATTTTGGCAAATCAGGTGATGTCAATGATGATGAACACATCAAGGCTACTTCTCGAAAAGACAAGTATTAAAGAAGAAACGATTCTTCATTATATACAGAAGTTTCAATACACAAATATTATTATACGAGGAGGGATTGTTTTTGAACAATCAGAATGGATCAATAAGAGTTAGTAATTCACTGAGGGTATTGAATTTATTGATTGACAAAGAACTATCAAGAGTAGAGCTTGCCTACGAAACTGGGTTGACAAAAACCACAATTGGTGAAATAGTTAGAGACTTCTTAAAAATAGGTTTCATAGAAGAAAACAAGAATTTTCCAACTGGTGTTGGTAGGCCATCCATAAATTTGAGAATAGTTAAGGATTTTGCTAACGTTATTGGTATAGGGGTACTTAGAGATAGTGTAAATGGTTGTCTCATCAATACGCAAGGTGAAGTTCTTCATAGTGTAAGTTATCCGTTCTCAGATAACACTCCAAAAATAGAAACAGTGTATGAAGTTATAGACGATTTAGTAAGAAGGGCAGAACTTACAAATGGAAAAGTAGAGGCAATAGGTTTAGGTGTTCCTGGACCTTTGGACACAGAGAAAGGAATTATAGGAAAGCCTCCAAAGTTGTCTGGATTCGATAATTTCCCGATAATAGACAGCATAAAGAAAAAGTACGGCATATTTGCTTGTTTGGAAAATGATGCTGATATGGGGGCAATAGGCGAGAAGTACTATGGAAAAGGAAAGGGACTGGATTCTTTCATATATATTCTCTATGACAAGGGTGTTGGATCAGGAGTAATAATTAATAACCAGCTTTACCACGGATTATACGGTTATGCTGGAGAAATAGGACAAACTCCACTACTGAAAGAAGGAAAATTCGAGTACTTCGAAAATGAGTATGGCACAGACAGTATAATAAGGAAAATCAGTAGCATAATTTCCAGGCCCATAAGAAGCCTTCAAGAAATTGAAACATTGTCTGATGTGGAAAAGGAGAACATAAAAGGATTTATAAAAGAACTCTCAGAACATTTTGGGGCGATAATTATTTCTCTAATATACTACTTTGGAATTTCCAATATCTTTATAGATGGTAGAATGAAGTATTTAGGAAATGATTTTCTGAATCAATTAGTGCATATTGTGGAGAACTACGTTTTTCATGATCACAAAATACAAATCTCTCTTTCAAATTTAGACGAATATGCAATTTCCTTAGGATCTGCTAAGTTTGGCCTAATTGAATATCTGAAAAAGAAAGTTATCGAGTATCTACAAGGCGGCATATAGTGACAATATCTTATATCAATCACGATAACACGAAATATAATTTTCCGTAGCTGTTAGAGCGATACTCTTAAGATAGTATGATTTAAAGCCTCACATCAAACAATTTCAAGAACGAAATTCTCAAAAAACCACTGTACAAGTCTTACGCATCTTCTTTGCACAGTGGTTTTGATCTCCAAGTTTTGTTTTGTCAAGTCACAACATAGTCGTAGAAGCTACCGGATAGTCGATCTCTTCAAGCTTCTTGATAACTTTATCGATGTTGTCCGTATTGATCGTGACTTTCTTTTCTTCTACGGAGACTTCAAAGTCTTTCTCACCGATTTCTTCCAATGCCTTCGA
>DPIB01000108.1 GCA_003522805.1 Fervidobacterium sp.
CTCGCCGATTAATGATGAAGCAAATCTAGGAATGATAGCTGAGGCATTCCATCACGAAGAAATAAGAAAGTCACAATGTACCGTGTTTGCTACAGTTAGAGAAGGTTTTGGTACGGGACTCTGGATAAATGGCGATATATTCAGAGGACCATCATATACAGCTGGCGAGTTTGGTCACACTATCTTTGATTTACACAGTACCAAGAAATGCCACTGCGGTAATACAGGCTGCTTGGAAAGCATAATTTGTATCTCTTCCTTCTTTGGGAAACCTACCACTGAATGGTCAAGATACATCAACGAATTGTTCCTTTCTGGAGATAAAAGAGTATACGATTATTTAGAAACCCTTGCTCGTGCATTGACAAACATAGTCAACTCACTGAATCCAGAATATCTTATAGTAGGTGGAGAACTCTCGGGACTAGACCCAAGTTTCTATAAAGAACTGGAAAGTATGATTAAAGAACATGCTTTGGAGCACTCTGGGAAGATAATTAAGGTCTTGCCTTCAACTTTTACCCACGACAACTACCTTTACGGTGCACTTTATGCAGTTATAGAAGAGTATTTCATACCAGGTGTGATAGAGAAGATCAAATGATACCACAGTAATAAAAAAACGCGACTCAAGTCGCGTTTTTAATGGTCTAAATTTGTTAGCTGAATTGTTCGAATTCGATATATGTATCAGTTATATATTGAGAATCAAAACTGTACTTGTGGTACTTCTTCTACACCAGGTTTTGCTTCAAAGTACTGTTTTTCTGCAAATCCAAACATTTTAGCTATTATTACATATGGGAACTTTTTTATCAATGCATTGTAGTCTTTTACTACTGCGTTGTAGTCTTTCCTTGCCACTGCTATTCTATTTTCCGTACCCGCAAGTTCATCCATCAGTTGCCTGAAATTGGCATCTGATTTCAACGTCGGATAGTTTTCTACGATTACAAGTAACCTAGACAATACGTTAGTGAGTTCTGCATCGGCTGTTGCCTGTTCTTCTACTGTTTGTGCACCAGCCAATTTTGCTCTTGCATTAGCGAGTGCTTCGAAAATCTCTTTTTCCTGTGCCGCATATCCCTTTACCGTTTCCACAAGATTGGGTATCAAATCTGCCCTTCTTTGAAGTTGGTTTTGAATCTGACTATAGCTTTCCTTCACTGACTGTTCTAGGGTCACCATCTTGTTATATGCTCCAATTCCCCAGGAAATGAGTGCGATGACGATAATCAGTATGACTACAAGTGTAATGATCCACCCTTTTTTCACTGTTTCCACCTCCAAGTCTTAGACTGCAAGTCTATTGTATCACAATATTCTTTGCTGAATCCACATTACCAATTATTGTTCCCCCTATTTGTGAAATCACTTCTTCTACATTATCTTTCGAAGTTACTAAGATCATGCCATATCCCATGTTGAATGTCTTCAGTGCTTCATCCGTCGTCACGTATTGCAGAACCCATTTCATGTAGTTTGGTAAGTGTATGTTTATACTATACCCATTTTCTCGAAGCACGCGCCTTAATGCCCTAAGAATGCCACCACCTGTTACATGTGCTATGCCTTTAACTAAATAAAAGATCTTTGGCACATCTGAATAGATCTGGGTACCTGCTAGCAAATCGAATGGGAACATTTTCAATTGTATCTTTTCCTTTTGCAGTATTCTACGTATTAACGACCAACCGTTCGAATGAAATCCACTGGCTGGAAGACCTAAGATTACATCTCCTTCTTGAATTGTTTCAACCGGTATACGGTGCGTGAGCGTTCCTATGCAAAAACCTGCTACATCCCACTCAGACTGTGTGTAGATGGCAGGTATTTCCGCTGTCTCGCCTGCAACAAGCGACATGTCAAGTTTTCCTAGCTCTTCGTTAAGCACTCTTATGAAGTCATAATGTTGTTTGTCTATGTGATGGACCCCAAGATAGTCTATAAATGCCTTTGGTACCCCTCCAACACAGATTATATCGTTGTAGTTCATCGCTATGAGGTCTTTTGCGGCCTCGTTCAACGTGCCATTCTCTAGATGCAATAGCAATTTGGAGCCAATACCATCGGATGTCACAACTATTGGCGGCGTTGTAAGATCAATGATCGTTGCATATCCAGTTGGCTCTTTCATAACCCAATTTGGTAATTTCACAACTTGTTTTATGTAGTCCGTAAATTCATCGTTTCTTGTCACATCTACACCTGAGCCGGAATAAGTATATTTATTGTGTGCATTTGTCCTCTCGAAATCCATTTCTATCACTCCCACTCTTTATTGTTCATCTAAATTGGAATGTATCATTGCAATATCATTCCTATAATACATTCCATCGAAATGAACTTTTTCTATGTTTTTGTACGCACGTTCTTTTGCTTGCTGAAGAGTTTCTCCTACTCCCATCGAATGTAATACCCTGCCACCGTTTACGATAAGCTTCCCGTTCTTTTCAGTTACTCCACCGTAAAAGAAAAAGCCTTCTTCTCTAAATGTAATCTCTTGACCTTTTTTGGGATTTTCAGGATAACCTTCTGATGCCAGCACAACGTCTACTGAATGGTACTTTGGAGTATATTTATCAAAATGTTCATTACTATAGGCTTTCAAGACGTTTTCTGCAAATATCTCTGGCTCCATCGAAACGATTACTTCACACTCCGGGTCACCCAACCTAACATTGTACTCCAATACGTACGGTTCTCCTTCAACGATCATCAGTCCAATGTATAGAAAGCCTCGATATTTTATACCTTCCTTTTCCAATCCGATAAGCGTCTTTTTGAAAAGTTCTTCTATTTTTTCTCTCAGCTTCTCGTCAATTTGCACGGGTCCATATGCACCCATACCACCGGTATTTGGTCCTTCATTATTTGTAAATGCACGTTTGTAGTCTCTTGTAAATGGCAAAAGTGCAAAATTCGTCCCATTTACAATCGCTATAGCAGATAGCTCCAAACCGCGTAGGTACTCATCAACGATTACAGATCCCTTAACTCCATTAATCAGTGTTCCGTTCATCAACTTTTTCCCATTGTCCAGTGCTTCGTCAAATGAATTAGCAATTATAACTCCCTTACCTTGAGCTAAACCATCCAATTTCACTACGTATGGAGATGAGAATCTCTTAAGTGCATCATAAAGTTGCTCACATGAAGTTGCTATTTCAAATCGTGCAGTCTTTATTTCATATTTTTGCATGAATAACTTTGCAAAACATTTCGAGCTTTCTAGACGTGCACCTTGCGAATCAGGCCCAAAGACGTTTGGTCTTCTGTCTGCAACACCCTTTGCAAGATATTCTTCCGAGCCAGAGATTACCAGGTCGAACTCTTCAAGCTGAGAAAAATTATCCAGTACTATGTTCTTTCCTACTTTTTTTGTCCCCGCATTTCCTGGATAGAAGAAAAGCTCGAAACCAAGCTTTTGAAAAGCGTATCCTATTGCATGCTCACGTCCACCGCTACCTAATATGCAAATACTTTTTATTTTCATACTCTCACCAGCCACATCAATGCCTAAAGACTCTTATAGGTGAACTGTAGAAAGTAATTTCTTTTTCCTTAGCAAATGCTAGTACTTCATCATCTCTTATAGAACCCATGGGGGCAATTATGCATTTGACACCTGCTTGAACCAATATATCTAGACCATCAGTGAATGGGAAAAACGCATCTGATGCTGCAATGGCATTACTTGCACGTTCACCTGCTAGTGCGGTTGCGATCCAAGCAGAACGTTTTCTTGAAGGTTGACCTCCACCTATTCCGACCGTTACACCATCTTTTACAAT
>DPIB01000091.1 GCA_003522805.1 Fervidobacterium sp.
TTTTAGGATTCAACAATATTATTGCACGGTTTCATAAATTTTGGTTAACAGTATCCCAATACTAAACGGAGGTGTTTTTATGAAAAAGTATATTTTACCTATCTTGCTTGTCACTTTTATAGTAGTAGCTGTCGTAGTAGGAACCGCTGCAGATACAAAGACAAGTCCAAAGCTTGCTTATATCGACCCCAATAAAATTCTCCAGAACTACGACAAATGGATTACTTTTCAGAAACAAATGGAAGATGAAATAAGCAAATACCAAACTGAGCTGGATAAGATCAAAGATCAGACTCAAAAGCAACAAAAGTATTACGAATACCAACAGACGATAAATACGAAAATTGCCCAGACCCAAGCACAAATCGAAAGTGAAATACTTCAAAAAGTTAAGGAATACGCAGAAGTAATGGGCTATGATTTTGTCTTTAATAGCACAACAATGGCATATGGTGCATCCTCTTACAATATAACCGATGCATTCATTCAGTATCTAAAAAAAGCCAAAAAATGAAAAATTCTGCGAGATAAAAGAGACGTTATGTCTGAAGAGCAGGCGTTCCCAAGAAACCAGGTTCGTTGTGAAGGAATATTCAAGAAATTTGGAAGAAAAATTGTTCTTAATCATGTAAATATGTATACAGATATAGGCGAAGTAGTAGGATTGCTTGGTCCAAATGGATCAGGCAAAACTACTTTATTCAATATAATTCTTGGGGTTGTTGTCCCGAATAGTGGAAAAGTTTACTTCAGTGATAGGAATATCACAAATATACCTATACACAGAAGGGCGAGGTTAGGAATCACCTACCTTCAGCAGGAAACATCTGTATTTAGGGAGATGAGAGTTGAAGAAAATCTAAAGGCAATCCTTGAGTATCAAAAACTTAACTCTGCTGAAAGGGAAGAGATTGTAAACAGAACCTTGAGGGAATTTGGAATAGAATCACTTAAAAGACAATACGCGTTTTCATTATCTGGTGGTGAAAAGCGTAGGCTTGAAATTGCAAGGATGATGGTGATGAAACCGAAATTTGTTTTATTAGACGAACCGTTCAGTGGAATTGATCCGAAAACGGTAAAAGAAATTCAAAGAATAGTACTAGATTTAAAAGGACGTGGAATTGGTGTAATCATAACAGACCACTCTGTCGATGCCCTTCGTCCAATAGTTGATAGGCTTTATGTTATACACAAAGGAGAAGTCCTTGCTTCTGGTGAACCGTCAGAAGTCTTTGAGAATGAGTTGGTAAGAGAAGTATATCTGGGCGAATAATTGTGCCGGAGATGTGAGAGGATAATGCAATATGCAGTTGATAATACAGTTCAAGAAAAAGGGTATGGTGCGTTTCCTTTCTGCTATCGAGACATCAAATGTAGTATTGAGAACTTTGAAAAGAACGAACCTTAAGATGGAATATTCACAAGGATTTCATCCTGCACCAAGAGTTTCGTTCCTAGACTCGACACCGACCGGTGTGATAGATTTGGTATTGTACGTCGCTGTTAAGGTTAAAGAGTTTCAATTTACCTGCGATGAATTCCTTCAGAATCTTCGATTACTTACTGTCAAAGGAATGGAGCCCTGCAAGGTGTTTGTAAATGATCAGAATTTGAATACTCTAGTAACTGGCTACGAATATGTGGTTTTCTTTAGAGAAAAGCCTGATTTTTCTAGACCGCTTGAAAAGCATTCTGGAAAAATGGTTGTTCCAAGGGACTTGATAAACATGGTTGATGAAATTTCCAAAAGAGATTATTATGTGGTAAAATATACTATTGATAAAGGTAATATCTTCAATCCTTTCTTGTTTGAGAATACATACTTGGCAGTGAGAACAAAAGCATTTGTCGGAAATACCGAACTAAATGCGATCTTGGAAACAAAAGCAGAGTAGATATTCAGCACTTGCATAGCAAAAAAGGCCCACTTTCCAATTGTTAGTCTTCTAATAAAGTCGTGCTTGAAAAGTTGAAAAAGCAAAGATTTTAATGTTAGAAAGGAGAGGAGAGCACATTTCACTTTAGCTAAGAAAGGCAGAATTCCTTGTGCTCGTATACGATGAAAGTGTTGGTTGTTGATGATTCCGATGTTCTAAGAAAGATCACAGTCTTTAACCTTAAAAAGCTTGGAATGGAGGTTGAAGAGGCTGTTGATGGAATAGATGGTTTAGAAAAGATGCGTGAATGGCATCCTGATGTCGTCATTCTAGATATCATGATGCCGAGAATGGATGGATTTACAGTACTTAAAGAGATGAAGAAGGATGATAGTATCAAAGATATTCCAGTGATAGTGCTAACTGCAAAAGGTGGGCAGGATGATGAGGAAATAGCTCTTTCTCTTGGAGCTAAGAAGGTCATGACAAAACCATTTAGTCCAACTCAGCTTATTGAGGAGGTTCGCAACGTTGCGAGAAAATGACCTTGAAATCCTGTATAAGCTTTTTGAGAGAATTGCACACGCGTTTGGCAGAGAATTTGGAAAGCCAAGCACATTGGAAGAATTTGAAGAAAAGCTGGAAAATTTGGTTAACTATATTGAGAAGTATATGAGTGATGAAAAATCAAATAATGAAGCCCTTCAGGAACTTGTTGATGCACAGTTAGAAGAACTGTCAAAAGCGTACGAAGGACTTTCTGCTCTTTTTGAACTGAACAGGATCATTTCATCAGTGAATGAACCGTGGATGATACTTAAGAACGTACTTAAACTGTTGGACAACGCAGTCAATTACTCTAGTGCAGTTGCAGAACTTGAGATCGATAACAAGATATACCGTGAGACAGTAGGAGACAAAGAAGTAATTGATTATTTATCTGAGCAAGCAAAAAATCATAACGAAACAGTGCTTGTAGAGTGTCCTTCAGGCCTTGGAAGTTACGTTGTGGTTCCTCTAGTCTCAGAAATTGGGAAGTATGGTTTTTTAGCACTCTCTACTTATGGAGAGAAAAGATTGCTAACGGCTGGTGATAAAAAAATAACGGAGTCAGTCGCACAACAATTACTAACAGCAGTTAATAGATATGTTATGCTTGAAAGAGAAATTGAAAAGAAGCGGCTGGAAGAGCAGCTCCAGATAGCAAGAAGAATTCAACTTGATCTACTTCCAAGAACTTTTCCATTCTTAGATACGTTTGATATCGGTGCGGAAAGTGTATCAGCTACTCAGGTCGGTGGAGATTATTATGATATAATAAAGAGCCCAGATGGTTCTTTGATTGGCTGCGTTGCAGATGTTTCTGGCAAGGGATTCCCTGCAGCGTTCATTATGTCTTCTTTTAGAAGTATGTTTAGGCTATCCGTTAAAATTAGCGGTGATTTGAAGACCCTAGCTGAACAATTCGATAGAATGATATACGACGATTTTGAAATAGAGAGATTTATAACTGCAGTCATATTTAAGATATCAACTGACGGAACAATGGAACTTGTTAATGCAGGTCACGACCCGCTGTACATTTTTACAAAAAACGACGCGATTATGTTGGAATCAACCGGTACTCCATTTGGAATTCTTGGTAACTGTTCATACGGAGTCACAAAAACTATTCTAAACAAAGGAGATATTGTGGTTGCTTATACTGATGGGGTTGTGGAAGCACGGAATATGAAAGGAGAAGAATTTGGGTTCAAAAGGCTTGAAGAAGTTGTTCTTAGCAATAAAGACCTTAAAGCAATGGATATTGTTGATAGAATTGTTGATACCGCATTTGAGTTTTCCAGAGGTGTACCCCGGCATGATGATACAACGGTTCTTATAGTAAAGTATAGATAAAGAGTTCTAAGAGGATCATAACAAGTGCTCGGCTAGATAGGTATTTTCAGTATTTTGGGGGTGTGATTATGATTGAAGTTGGAGATCTTGAAAGAGGTATGCATATCAAGTACGAAGGGGATATATATCGAATAATAGACGTGAACAAACATTTCAGAGCAAGAGGTTCGGGATTGATAAGAACAAAACTGAAGAGCTTGACAACTGGACTTATCAGAGAAGAGAATTTTGCGAGTGGAGAAAAAGTTGAAGAGGCTGATCTATCTTTTAGGAAAGCCGAATATCTTTACAACGATGGCGAGAGCTACTACTTTATGGATCTTCAAACTTATGAACAATATGCGATTCCAGCAAATGAAGTTGAATATGAGAAGTATTACCTTTTGGAGAATATACAAGTTGATCTTTTAATGCATGAAGAAAAGCCTATAGGTATCCAACTCCCAACAGCTGTGGTACTTGAGGTTGTCGAAACAGAACCAAACTTTAAAGGTGACACCGTTTCAGGTGGAGGAAAGCCTGCAACACTGGAGACTGGTTTAAAGATAAGTGTACCATTTTTCATCAATGTTGGGGATAAAATCAAAGTTGACACAAGGACCGGAGAATATATAGAACGAGCATAGTAGGTAGCAAGGAGTTCAAAAGTAAAACCTCGGGAGATTAATTGGCTGAAATTAGCTAAAACACAAGTAAAGGAGGGAAAAACATGGGTAACATAACTGTATCAGACAATGTTATATCAGAGATAGCCTACAGGGCAATGTGCTCAGTATATGGAGTTGAGCCTGAAGACAGAGATTTCAAGAAATTCAAGAAGAACATAAGCGTGGAGAGAACTCCAGAAGATAACATCATTATAAACGTTAAGGTTGAAATTTCTTATGGCCAAAATATCGTGCAGTTCTCACAAAATCTGATGAAAGCAATATCAGAAAATGTAACACAGATGACTGAAAAGGTAGTCGAGGCTGTAAATGTTGTCGTTATTAACGTCTCTGAATCAAAGAATGCTGAGGAAGGAACGGAGTGAACCATAGTTGGCATCAAGAAGAAGGGTTCTGAGAGAAGCAGTTACAAAGGTTCTTTTCCAAGTGGATTTCAGACCAGATGACTTTCAAGAAATACTTGATGAAATTGTCGGAAGGGTAACAGAAAGTAACCTGAAAAGAGAAATAGAAAGGTATTCAAAGAATATCTGGCAGAACAGGGAAAGAATAGATAAGATCATTTCCAATCACCTTCTAAACTGGGAGTTTGATAGGATTTCTTATATTGAAAGAAGCATTTTGAGGCTTGGAACATATGAGCTTGTTTATGAGCAAAACATTCCCATCGAGGTTACACTTGATGAGATGATAGAAATTGCGAAAAAGTATGGAGCAGAAGAGAGCGGAAGATTTGTAAATGGTGTATTAGATAAGATAGCAAAGACGTTGATTAAAAAAGAAACAATAGAGCGTGAAGAATTTGAAAGATTAGTAAAATAATGCGCATGTAGCTCAGGTGGTCAGAGCACAGCTCTTATAAAGCTGGGGTCGATGGTTCGAGTCCATCCATGCGCACATTATGAAGAATTTTAATTTTAGTTTGACTAAAATCAATAAATCTAATAGAATACAAAAGAGCTGGGCGTATAGCTCAGTTGGTTAGAGCGCGGTTCTTATAAAGC
>DPIB01000220.1 GCA_003522805.1 Fervidobacterium sp.
AGGTGGTGGGATGGTTTAACTTTTATATCTCCACCATAAGTTCCTATTAATTTAGAATCCGCATTAGAAATGGCAACATAATTCTTATCCCATATGAATATATAGTTATTACCTTCAAATCTCCAAGTTCCAACATTCTTCCTAACCAGCTTTTCCACTTGATCGTGTGGAATCAGTCCAGCCTTTTCCATATCATATATTGATTGAACCTGTGCGTAAACTGCATTGACAAGATCCTGGATCTTCTCCGTCTTTTCACTTTCGATGGCACTTCTTAGATTTACTATCGCTAGAATAGCAAATCCTACGGTGATAACTACTATTGCAGCAATAGCTAGTATCAAAAATGTCGAGAATACACTCTTTTTTGGCATATGACAGCCTCCCTCTGTAAGATGATCTTCCAAGTCATGGTATGCTAACAATGATTATACCACACCTATCTGATTATGCCTGGGTTCGATAATATATAGTTGATTTCTTTACTTAGTCTAAATTACTGTATTCAAATGTATAACCTTTAAGAAAAATCACAAAATACTAGAAAAAAGAAGTATTTTGAAAATATTCTTGAATAATAGTCTCTAGTCTCTGCTAATCGTTTGAAGTTAATCTTGGGAAAAAGAGAAAAGAAGAATAGAATGCAATTGACACTCGAACCTCAATATAGGTAATGTTAAGGTGGAGAATGAGAGAAAACCTTACTGACTATGCGTAGATTAGTAAGTTATTAATCTGCGTATGTGTGGTAAGGTATTTTTTTATAATATTAAGGCAGAGATTATCTGTGAAATTCTGGAGGGTGAGATGAAAAAATACATTTTGGCAATCGACCAGGGTACAACAAGTTCGAGAGCGATTATATTTGATCACGACGGGAACGTTGTAAGTATTGCTCAGCAAGAATTCATGCAATACTATCCTAAACCTGGCTGGGTGGAACATGATCCAAACGAGATATGGGCATCTACCATGGGGGTTATTGCAGATGCTTTAGCCCGCAGTGATATAAAAAGGAGCCAGATAGAAGCCATCGGCATAACAAATCAGAGAGAGACGACAGTGGTTTGGGATGCCGATACAGGCAAACCTATATATAACGCAATTGTTTGGCAGGATAGAAGGACTTCAAATATGTGTGATGAATTAAAAGACAGAGGATTAACTGAGAAGATTAGGAATAAAACTGGCTTGATGGTAGATGCTTATTTTTCTGCTACAAAAATAAAATGGATTTTGGACAATGTCGATAAAGCAAGGGACAAAGCAGAGAAAGGAAGATTAAGATTTGGTACGATCGATACTTGGCTAGTTTGGAAATTGACAAATGGGAAAGTACACGTAACCGATTATACGAATGCATCTAGAACGATGATATACAACATCTTTGATTTGAATTGGGACGAAGATCTACTCGAAGAAATGCAAATTCCCAAGTCTATCTTGCCAGAAGTAAAGCCTTCGAGCCAAATATATGGAGTTACTGACAGAGATATATTTGGGGCAGAGATACCGATCGCTGGAATTGCAGGAGATCAACAAGCAGCAACATTTGGACAGACATGTTATGACAAAGGTATGATCAAAAACACGTATGGCACAGGTTGCTTCATGCTTATGAATACTGGTGAGGAACCTGTTCTATCGAAGAATGGTTTGCTTACTACAATAGCCTACGGTCTTGATGGGAGAGTCTACTACGCTTTAGAAGGTTCTATCTTCGTAGCAGGTGCTGCTATACAGTGGTTAAGAGATGAGATGAAAATAGTTGATAGTGCAGCTGACACGGAATATTTTGCGACAAAGGTTAAGGATAATGGCGGAGTTTATGTTGTACCTGCATTTACGGGGCTTGGTGCTCCTTACTGGGATATGTATGCGAGAGGAACGATAGTTGGTTTGACAAGAGGTTCTTCAAAAGCTCATATTATCAGAGCTACTCTCGAATCGATCGCATATCAGACAAGGGATGTATTGGAAGCAATGGAAGCTGATTCCGGTATAAAGCTAAAGGCTATGCGTGTTGATGGGGGGGCTGCAATGAACAATTTCCTCATGCAGTTCCAGTCCGATATTCTCGATATAGAAGTCGAAAGACCAGTTGTAAGTGAGACTACAGCTTTGGGTGCAGCTTATTTAGCAGGTCTAGCCGTCGGATATTGGAATGGGCGAGAGGAGTTACTGGCAAAATGGAAAAGAGAAGCACTTTTCACGCCAAGAATGAGTCAAGACAGGCGGGAAAGACTGTACTCGGAATGGAAGCGTGCCGTGGAAAGAGCAAGGAATTGGGCAAGGGAGGAATAAGAAAGGGTAATAAAGGAATGATATTAGTACCAATAACGATGGTAGTGTGGTATAATAATTAAAAGTAGATACAATATGGTGGAGACCAAGAGAAAACCATATCCTAAAAACGAGATTATTCTCGTGAGAAGGGATATGGTTTTCATTTTTGCAAAAGATGAGGAGGGTTAGCAGAAATGATTGCTGTTATAGGTGGAGGTATAGTCGGAGGTTTGATAGCTAGGGAAATCAATAAATACATAGAAGACGTGTATTTATTCGAAGCAAAAAACAGTATAGGCACAGGTATTACAAAAGGGAATTCTGGTATTATCCATGGCGGGTACGATGATCCGCCAGGAAGCTTGAGGGCTCAACTCTGTTACATAGGTAATCAACTATATGACGAAATCTCACGAGAGCTTTCTATCGAAGTCAGAAGAATAGGTTCACACGTAATTGCTTTAGATGAAAGTGAGCTAGCAAAAATAAATGAATTAGAAGAAAAGGCAGCAAAGAACAATGTTAAGGAGTATCGCATCTTAGAGAGAAATGATTTATTCGACATGGAACCGAACTTAAATGCAGATGCGCTGATGTCTTTTTATTGTCCTATAGCAGGCGTAACTGAACCATGGAAAGTTGCCATGCAGTCAGTAAAGTCTGTTGAACTCAACGGTGGAAAGGTATTGAAGAACAAGAAGCTCGTGGAAGTGAAAAGGAAAGATAATAAGTTTGAATTGTCATTTGAAGACGGAAGCGTTTATACCGCCGATTTGGTGATAAATGCTGCGGGATTGTATGCAGATGAGGTCGCAAGACTGTTTGGAGATGAAGTGCCTGCCATTTTTCCGGTAAAGGGAGAATACTTTCTTTTAGGTAAAGATGTAAAATATGTAAATTCAGTCATCTTTCCTATGCCTTCTGAGTTAACAAAGGGATGCTTAGTCATTCCTACAGTAGATGGTGGCTACTTAGCAGGTCCAACTGCTCACGAGGTAAAGTCGAAACAAGATTTCTCCACAACAAGAGACGGCCTTGCGGAAGTCAAAGAAAAGTCTTTAAGGCTGGTCCCTTCTTTAGATTTTTCGAGAAATGTTGTCAAAACGTTTGCTGGTTTGAGGCCGGAAAGCAGAGAAAAGGACTTCTATATAGATATTGGTAAGAGTAGTGTTATCCACGTTTCTGGCATTCGTTCGCCGGGTCTGACTGCAGCACCTGCGATTGCGCGATACGTTGTTGAATATCTTATTCAAGAGAAATTGCATATCAATTTGGAGAAGAGAAAAGATTACATCAGCCATGTAGAGAAAATCCCACATTTTGTGGATACTGATTACGGATATTGGGTCAGAGCCATTGAACAAGACCCAGAGGCAGGAGAGATCGTATGTTTTTGTAACGAGGTTACGAAAAGAGAGATAAGAGAAGCGATAAGAAATGGTGCTAGGACAATAGACGAAGTCAAATTTGCAACCCGGATTTCTTTTGGTGAGTGTCAGGGAAGTTTTTGCGTTTCGAAAATATTGAAGATGATATGTGAGGAGACTGGATTAGAACCAAAGGATGTGCTACAGAATGAAAAGGGCTCTTGGATTATCGATTCAGAGGTGAGGACAATATGAGATACGAAACAGATGTAACAGTTATAGGTGCAGGTGGAGCGGGCATGGCAGCGGCTTTGTCTGCGCACAGGAACGGGGCAGACGTTATCCTTATCGAACGCGAAGAAGAAAGTGGTGGAGTTCTAAATCAATGCATACACAACGGCTTTGGCTTGCACTACTATAGAAAGGATCTGACAGGGCCTGAGTTTAAGGAGACTCTTGAGGAAGAACTTGCAACAACGAATGTAAAGGTACTTGAAGGAACATTCGTTTTGGACGTAAGCAAAGATAAGAAGATAACTTTTGTGAATAGCAAAGGAATCCATGAGGTAAAGACAAAGGCTCTAGTCATGACAACAGGTGCAAGGGAAAGGCATTTCAATTCCCTGGGTATTCCTGGGGACAGAGTGAGTGGCATTTTTACTGCAGGGGTTGCCCAAAAATATATAAACCTTCAAAATCTAAAACCAGCAAATAGTGCTTTAATAGTCGGCTCTGGAGATATTGGGTTGATAATGGCTCGAAGACTACATCTAGAAGGCATAGAAGTGAAAGGCGTTGTGGAGATTCTACCTTATCCTGGGGGATTGGAAAGGAACGTTCAACAATGCTTGAGAGATTACAATATACCGCTTTACCTTTCGCATAGTGTAACAAGAGTTGAAGGCAAGAACAGACTAGACAAGGTGTACGTATCTCAGATTGACGAGGCTGGGAGAATCGTCCCAAACTCAGAGAGAGTCTTTAATGTTGATGCCCTTATCACCTCTGTTGGGCTCATACCATCTGTAAAACCGGTGGAATTTGTCAGGACTGGTCCCGGATTCATCACAACGAATACAAATCAAACAACCGCTGATTGGATATTTGCAGCAGGCAACTGTACTGTGATATTTGACCTGGTTGATTATGTTGCAAGAGAGGGAGAGAAAGCTGGAAAATATGCAGCACTCTATGCGAAAAATGAATACGTCCCTGAAGAGAGAATTACTATCAAGAAAGGGAAGAACATAAACATAATACATCCATCTTACATAGATCCAAATGAGTCGACAAAACTATACGTAAGAGTATCCAAAGTCTTTCAAAGAGCCGAAATAACAGTGGAACCTTTGGGGATAGAAATAATCGAAGAGGAAGCCAGGCCTTCTGAAATGATAGAAATCCACATCAAATCATTCAAGGAGAAAAGAATAAAAGAAATAGAGGTGAGTGCACATGAACTTGGTTGAGTACAAAAAGAAGAAAATAATCTGTACCAATTGTCCTTTGGGCTGCAAAATAAACCTGATTTATACTGATGCAGATGAGGTAGAGATAATAGAAGCCCAGGGCAATACGTGTAAAAGAGGGCTGGAATTTGCTAAGCAAGAGATTACCGACCCTGTAAGAGTGGTTGTTACAAGTGTAAAGGTCGAAGATGGGGAAATTCCTATGACCTCTGTCAGGTCTGACAAACCAGTTCCCCTAAGACTTATGGAAGAGATAATGGATGTAATAAGAGAAATAAAAGTGAACGCACCAGTTGTAAAAGGGGATATAATAGTAGAGAACATCTTAAACACAGGTGCCAACATAATAAGCACCAGAACTGTTAACAGTAGAGATTCAAAGAGTAAAGAACAGAAGAAACTAAAGGAGAATTATGATGGTTAGTCTGAATGATTTAATAGTAGAGAATACTATAATCCCTGGAATTAGAAATTTGAACGATTTGGAAGACGCACTAAAGTCAACGTCACCTATAATATTCTTGCTAACAGGCTCGATACTCGATCTGGAAGATATATCATCCAGAGCTAAAGAAGCAAAAAAGGTGCTGATGATAAACGTTGATCTTTTAGAAGGCATTGCTTCAGATAGAAAAGGTATAGAATTCCTCGCAAAAAAGGGCTTTTGCGATGGAATAATATCTACAAAGACCAATGCTATAAGAGCCGCAATGAAAGAGAATCTGTTGGCGATACAAAGGGTTTTCTTAATAGATTCAGGTGTCTTGAGATCTATCAGAGACTTTGTTGAAAGTTCATCCCCCCCAGATGCTTTCGAAATACTGCCTGCGATAGCTGCCCCGTACTTTATAGAGAACGTTCATTCTAAGGCACTGATCATCGCGGGTGGATTGATTACCAAGAAAGAAGAAGTAGATGCCCTTTTTGAAAAGGGAGTAAGAGGCATTTCTACCAGTGCCAAGGATTTATGGTTCTAAGAAATAGAAATAGTTGAAGCCCTATCACAAGCCTTGTTACAACCTTACCACTTCGTAGCCGTCTTCAGCCTTTGCCTTCTTGCTGAGTTGCTTGATAAGTTCGTTGACTATTGGCCGCCAATCACCGACTATGCCGAGGTCTGCAACTTTCATGATCGGTGCATCGGCGTCTTTGTTTATTGCTACAATGTATGTGCTTTCGTTGATACCAGCAAGATGCTGAATTGCGCCGGATATGCCTACCGCTATGTAGAGTTTTGGTCTTACTACTTTACCAGTTTGCCCTACTTGTCTATCTTTTTCGATCCACCCGTTATCCACTGCAGCGCGTGAACCTGCTACTGTACCGCCGAGCAGGTCGGCAAGCTTTCTGAGCTTTTCAAAACCTTCCGCTGAACCAATTCCTCTACCACCACTTACAATTACCTGCGCCTGTGAGATATCCACGTCTTCTTTGATCTTTTCGAAGAAATCTTCTACAACGATTCTTGCATCTTCCCATCTAATTGAAGGTACATACTCCACGACTTCTCCTGTTCTCGATAGATTTGGCGCTTTTAATTCAAACACACCGGGCCTTACCGTAGCCATTTGTGGCCTGTGATTTGGGCAGACTATCGTTGCCATCAAATTTCCACCGAATGCTGGGCGGGTCATGAGGAGTAACTTACTCTCTTTGTCTATTTCCAGCTGAGTACAATCTGCTGTAAGACCTGTCTTCAACCTTGCAGCAAGTCTTGGACCCAACTCTCTACCAAGTTGAGTTGCACCGATAAGTAATATCTCGGGCTTTTCCTTTTCTACAACTTCATGCAATGCCTTTGTGTAAAGGTCTGCATTGTATATCTCAAGTAGTTCGTTCTGAACAAGAACAACTTTGTCTGCACCATACTGAATGAGTGTAGTAGCTAAGCAATCTATTTCTTTTCCAATAGTAACTGCAGTTACTTTTGTATCTATCTCTTTTGCCAGTTCAGCTGCCTTACCCAGTAATTCAAGACCTACTCTGTGAAGGTTAACATTTTCCTGTTGACAAAAGACCACTATCATTTTCATCACCATCCCATCGATATTAATGTGTGTTAATGTATATTAAGTACTTCCGATAAGACTTCCGTAATTTTCTCGACAGATTCTTCCACACTCCCTTGGAAGACCTTACCTTCACCTTTTGGTGCCTTGGTAAACGTTTTTCTTACCTTTGTTGGTGAGCCTACTAGTCCAACTTTCATCTTGTCAAAGTTCAGTACTGAATTGTTTAGCACTTTTATCTCTTTTGAATAACAACCGAATAGGTCGTACAGATTCATATATCTTGGCGTATTCATATCTTTCGAGCAGGTAATTACGCA
>DPIB01000151.1 GCA_003522805.1 Fervidobacterium sp.
AAGTTCTTTCTCAGATATAATTCCATACCCTTACAGAATAAGATTCCACAACATGATGCATCTAAATCTGGAGACAGATCATACACAGGCTTAAGAAGAAAATATAATTTCATTCCCATCAGAAGATTCTTCTTAACGTCTGCTGATAGCGAGTCAAACTCCTCTTTAGAAAAAAATCCAAATAGCTGATACTGTTCTGTGCTAAGCTCAGTATTTAAGAAGCCCGCCTCATCAATAGATGATACAAAACCCTCTGAATCAATATCATATTCGGGTTCACCATCTTCCTTCTCACCAGTTTGAGAAACAAAGGATGATGATCCCGGAAGTTGAATTGCCTGATCCAAAAGTGCTTTGTTCTTTTCTTCAGACTCCTCCCAGCATTCAATCTCTGCAATATTTTCTATAGGCAATGTATCGATAATTGATTTCGCTTCATTTACGTATTCATTTCTTCTCCAAACCTTTAAATCACCAACGATATAGAATCTATACTTTGCTCTGGTTGCAGCAACATTAACAATATTGCTATTTACAAACCCTTTAACAGCATATCTATCTTTTACTGTTTCATCACATCCAAGAGCAAAGATTACTTCGTTTGCTTCTTTTCCCTGGAATTTATGAACTGTTCCGATGTTGTCATATAACCATTCACCTAAGGACGTACTAACACCCAAAGCCAATTTTTTATTCTGGTTAGCATATGTTCCAATAGCTTTTCGTAATCCACGAACTACACTTGTAAATGGCGTGATGATATAAAGTTCAGGTTTAGCATCGACCTCATTTCCCGAAAACTCAATTGCCTTCTGGAAAGCAACGTTCACCATCTTACAGATAATATCGCCCTGCTCAGCAACGTAATGATCACCGTGGCCGATTTCAGTTCCAGTTACATTTATCCACTGTGATCTTCCAGAAATGAAAGATGCCACCTTATCTTCTTTCGGAGGCAAAGTTTGCTGTTTCATAATTCCGTCGTAGGAAATTCGATTTGATATCTCATACATAGGTGAAATACATCTCCTATGTACGAGCAACGGACACCCAACCCAATCAGGATAATCTGTCCCGTTATCAAAGAATGTACCAAAGGGATTGATTGTATCTGCACAGCTCTGCACTGACAACGACTTGTCCTTATAGTTAGCGAATACCGGTTCAGAATACGCTTCTTTTAACAACTTTAGGTCATCTGTAACCACAGGCTCTACCTGCTTTGGATCACCTACGATAATAGCTTTTCTGGCTCTGTATAATGCGCCAACCGCCATCTGAGGTTGGGCCTGACCCGCCTCATCAATCACAAGTGTACCTATGCATCCAGGCGTCTTCATATCTTTTAGCAGTCGTCCAACTGAAGCAAAAGTAGAAGATACAACCGGAGTAAGCAAGAACAATGTCTGAAATAATGAACCGATCATCGCTTCACTATCCTGCTGATGGAATTTTATTTTATCCGTACCTGATTCTGTTCTGAACCCCCAGTACTGGCCTAAAATACACAGATTTGCCCTGCATGACTTTGAACTAAGCACGAATCCCTTTGTCATTTGAAGAGCGAGATAGAATAATTTCTCACGCTCACGGTTAAATTCTTCGGTCGACCAAGGATTGGTAACCTGCGCTTTAGTGCCTACCTTATCATCTTTAGAAAGAACATCCGCAATAAATCTTTCATCAAGAATTTTTCCAGTCTTCGTATCTCCAGCGTTAATATAGTCGTTTATAGTATCTTCACATTTTTTCTTTGCAGTCTCAGCTGTACGCTGTGCATCATTAATCTCTTCCTTCAGCTTAATAATTCTATTCTGAACTGTAGACTGTTTTTCTCCTAAAGATTTCAATCTTCCTTGTGTCTCTTGCAATTGTCGAGACGCATTCTCCTTATAAGAACGGCATTTTTCTAACTCCATTCTTTCTACAGCTATTTGCTGCGAAGCCTGAGAAAAAACATTTGTACATTCTTGCGCCTTCGCTCTAAATGATTCAGCCAAATCAAGTGCGGATTGATATTTGCTTTTTCTGAATATCCTGGTGAAAAATCCTACGGAATTTTCAGCATCTAATGCTTGCTTTTTATAACTAATTTCCTGATCTGACAGGTTCTTCATCCTGGCTTCAAAAAGTTTTACTTTTGAATCATCTTCTTCTAATAAAGTTGTAAGTTTTCTTAAATTAGAAACTTCTTTTTCAATTTCAATTTTGTTGTCTGCCAACTGGTTTTCAAGTGACTTGATTTCTGCCTCACAGCTTGTGATCAAGGCAGAGTTTTTTTCTTGCGTCCTCTCGAATGCAACATGGGTCTGATGCGATTCAAGAGAAACATCTCCATAACTTTTCAACAATTTTTGAAGAGCCATTACTTTTTCAAGCTGTCCAGAAAAAGCATCTCGGGCTTTTCTATATTCGGGAATGCGGTCTTCAATATCAGCATTCCTCATCAAGAAATCCTGCCAAATTGGATTCAAAACATCATAATAGAAACCACTAATATTGGATTTCTTTCCAAGCGGCGCTGCAACCAGCCCCCATGCATCCGCATCCTTTTCGCCATTTCCAAGAAATTTCTTTGCATAACCAGTAAAGTATATCTCTGGGTATTCTCCCTGCCTCTTAGTGTCCTTTTGATAGATGTTTATTTTTTTGTCGGTTTCAGAAGTAGAGAAAAGGGTCCGAATTGTTCCTAACTGCTGTGCCATCTCAGGGCTATCAGGGGACTGACCATCAGAGACAATCTTTAAATTATCCAGAATTCCACTTTCTAGTGGAAGTTCTTTTGTTATGTTCTCTACAGCAGTATTATTGCTGGATGTAACAAGCACACCATAGTCAGCGATACGGTCATCCTTGAATCTGAACCATTTCGGATAATACTGCGCATAAGCTCCGTTTAATTCGCCACGCAAGAACTTAACGCCCTCAAAGGCATCGTCCGGTGTATCATATTGGCTCAGTGCTCTCGCTTTTTCGACAATATTATTTGCTATGATTTCCTTTAAAAGTGTCGTTTTACCTGTTCCTGGAGGGCCGTTAACAGAGAAAACATATCCGTTTTCTCCGAATATTCCTCTCTGCTGATTAGATATAGCTATATTTACAGCTACCTGCTGCATTAATGCAGGCGTATACCTAGACGGCCACTTACCGATTGGTGCATTACCCATGT
>DPIB01000043.1 GCA_003522805.1 Fervidobacterium sp.
ATCCCACTTTGGCCAGGGTCACAAACTAGGTATGATACTGCATATGTTACCTTACTTTTACCAGTTATTAACCACAAAGCTCAACTCTTTGATAAAATAGGAATGTTGCCAAAGACTGCAGGTTGAAATAAAGACCATACGGTCGCCTGCACGAGGCTCGAAAGAGTGCTGTCCCATTGCGCTTTTGCATATGAATTGGGTAGACTCTTTTGTTGTATGCCTCGGTGAGAGGCTTTTTTTCATTTTATCTTGGGAGGTGAAGATGTGCTTAGAAGACCTGAAAAAGAACAGGTTGTTCAAGAGCTAGCTGGTGAGTTTAAAAATTCCTCGTTGGTACTTTTTACAGATTTTAGAGGATTGACAGTCTCTCAGATGACAAAACTGAGAAGGGTGTTGCGGGAAAAGTTTGGTAACGGCGCAAGATTAACTGTGGTGAAAAACACTTTGGTCGAGATGGCTTTGGAAGAAGCTGGGTACGATTTGGATATCGATGAGAAAACTCTTTTTGGTCCCACTGCGGTTCTCTACGTGACTGACGGAGACCCTGTAGAGGCTATAAAGATATTCTATGATTTTGCAAAGGGGAACAAGGGCATTCCTGTATGCAAAGGTATGTACCTAGAAAGGAAGTTCTTCGGTGGCGAACAATTGGAAGAACTCTCAAGACTCCCATCAAAGGAACAACTCCTTGCGATGGTTGTCGGTGGAATTCAAGGTCCGATCCGCGGACTTGTCAATTCTCTTGCAGGTGTACTTAGAAGCGTGCTTTACGCACTCAAGGCTATAAAGGAAAAGAAGGAAGAATAGAATATCAGTATATTCAATTTGTTTGAACGATTTTTGTTTGAAAAAAACAGGAGGTGCATACTATGACATTAGAAGAACTTGTACAAGCTATTGAATCATTAACAGTCGCAGAACTCGCAGAGCTTGTCAAAATGTTGGAAGACAGATTTGGTGTTAGCGCATCAGCTCCAATGATGGCAGCAATGCCAGTTGCAGCAGCGGCAGCTCCAGCGGCGGCAGTAGAAGAAAAGGATACTTTCGATGTTCTACTCAAGAGTTTTGGGGCAAAAAAGGTTGAAGTTATTAAGGTAGTAAGGGAGATCACAGGTCTCGGCCTTAAGGAAGCAAAGGATCTTGTCGAAAAAGCAGGTACGCCAGATGCATTTGTTAAACAGGGTGTGAAGAAGGAAGAAGCAGAAGAGATAAAGAAGAAGATTACAGAAGTCGGTGGAGAGGTTGAAATAAAGTAACGGTTTTTTCAAAACAGAGAATATTAAGTACCAAACCCCGCATGGTATTTACAGTGCGGGGTTTTTGTGGTTTAATATATAATTGGCTTATTATTAATCTTTATTTACTTCTCAGACCTAACAACTGTAGTTTCTCTAATTGAATACGTCAAGTCTGGTGTGTTTTTCTTCCCCCAAAAGTTTAATATCCAACCATTTGTGTATCGGCTAAGAAAGAGGTGATCGAATGAAAACCTATCAAATCGGCAAGAGGACGAGATACTCTTTCGGTAAGGTTGATGAGATCGTAGAAGTCCCCGACCTGGTTAGTATCCAGCATGCATCTTTCAAAGAGTTATTGGATAGTGGAATACTCAGAATCTTGAAAAAGTTCAGCCCAATTGCATCTGCCAAGACCGAAGGAAGAAGAGAAAAGGGTTTCACTCTCGAGTTTGTGAACTTCAGAGTTGGCGCTCCACTTCATTCTGTGGAGGAGTGTAAGCAGAGACTTCTTACTTACGTTGCTCCATTTTATGCAACAATAAGGATAACGGACGTCTCTACTGGTGAAATGCGTGAAGAAGAGGTAACGTTAGGAAATTATCCCGTTATGACTGAGAATCAGACATTCGTCATCAACGGTGTAGAAAGAGTTGTTGTAAGTCAGTTAGTCAGGAGTCCTGGTGTATATTTCGTCGAGGAACCAACGAAAACTATAGGTTCAAAACCCATTTATCTTGCACATTTTCTACCTGTGCGCGGTGTATGGCTAGAACTAATGCTCAATCTCAACGACGATATCTTGTATGCAAGAATAGATCGAAGAAAAAGACTGAATCTTTTCCTAGTTCTAAAAACGCTAGGATTCAGCAGTGATTTGGATATCCTTTCACTTTTCCCAACGTTCCTGGATGTTGAGGATGATTATTCACTGAAGCAGTCTGAGGGAATCATCATACTTGAGAGTGTAGTAGCCAAGAGTGGAGAAATCCTTGCTGAGAAAGGATCTGTCCTTACACCAACCCTGATCGAAATTCTTAGAGAACACGGAATCGATAGAATCAAGGTTGTGAATAAGTATATCTTCAAGACCTATATGAAGCTTAAGGAAAAACTCAAAATACCTGCAGAAGAGAATATAAGTGAACTAAGAGCGTATATGGAGATATATAGAGAACTTAGGCCTGGAGAAGTATTTAGATACAGTGCCGCAAAATCTTATTGGAATAATCTCTACTTTAGTGACGAGAGATTTGAGCTTTCTGAGGTTGGCCGTTATAAAATGAACAAAAAACTTACGAGTGCCTACCGAAAATATCTTGTTGAAATAGAGGGTCAGACGCAAAAGAGTGTTGAGAACATAGAATATACAGAGGAATTCAACGCATTGACGCCGATGGATATAATACTTGTTACTCGGATGCTTCTTGAAACGGAGAAACGTCCTGAGACATTGGATACAAAAGATCATCTTGCAAATAAAAGAGTGAAAACAGTTGGTGAATTGATTGGTTCGGAATTTGAGCGAGCATTTTCAAAATCTGTTCACCAGATTCAAGAAAAGCTTTCAACGTATACAAGCCTCGATAAAATACCTATTTCCAGTTTGATAAACTTGAGAAATGTCATCGCCTCACTGAACAGTTTCTTCGCAACTAATCCACTATCTCAGTTCATGGATCAAGTTAACCCGATTGCAGAGCTTACTCATAAAAGAAGACTCACAGCAGTTGGTCCTGGTGGCTTGAAGAGAGAACGAGCAAGATTTGAAGTACGTGATGTTCACCACTCTCACTATGGTAGGATGTGTCCTATCGAAACACCTGAAGGTGGTAATATAGGGCTCATCACGTCTTTGTCTGTGTACGCAACGATAGATAAATTTGGCTTCCTCGTAACGCCTTACAGGAGGGTAGTCGACGGTAAATTGACAAATGAGGTGAGTTACCTGGCTGCTGATGAGGAAGAGAATTACAAAATTGCCTCAGCAACAATCGAATTCGATGAAAATGGTTACATTGTTCAAGAAAAAGTACCTGTAAGATTCCTAGAGAAGGTGCTCTACGTTAATAAAAATGAAGTAGAATTTGTTGATGTTTCACCAAGACAGATCGTCAGTGTTACAACTGCACTCATTCCATTCTTAGAACACGATGATGCAAATCGTGCACTCATGGGGTCAAACATGCAGAGACAGGCAGTTCCTCTTGTAAAACCTGAGGCACCACTTGTGGGCACTGAAATGGAATACCATGCCGCACTATACTCTGGACATGTGGTACTTGCAAGATATGATGGAATTGTTAAGAAATCAGATGCACGAAGAATAGTAATCCACAGAACAAATAAAAACGGAGAACCTTTATATGATAAGAAAGGTAACCCTATCTTAGATGAGTATATGTTATTGAAATATATCAGGTCTAACCAAGATACTGCCATTACTCAAAGGCCAATTGTAAGTGCTGGGGATTTTGTGAAGAAAGGCAGCCCAATTGCCGATGGTCCCGCAACAGATAATGGAGAACTGGCCCTTGGAAAGAACGTGTTAGTCGCATTCTTGCCTTGGGAAGGTTACAACTTTGAAGATGCCATCTTGGTTAGTCAGGAATTGCTAGAAGAGGACACCTTCACTTCGGTACATGTTGAAGTGTACGAAACAACCGCAAGAGAAACTAGAGTTGGTCCAGAAGAGATTACGTCGGAAATACCAAATGTGTCCAAAGAGAACCTCAGAAATCTTGATGAAGGCGGCATAATACGTATTGGTGCGTATGTAGGGAAGCAAAAATACTTCACCTCTCAGGACATCCTTGTTGGTAAAGTAACACCAAAAGGTGAAAGCGACGCAAGTCCTGAGGAGAAGATAATGAGATCCGTATTCGGTGAGAAAGGTAAAGACGTCAAAGATTCTTCCCTGAGAGTTCCCCACGGGGTAGAAGGAAGAGTAATAGGCGTGAATGTCTTTTATAAAGAGGAAGTTGGAGATCTTGGTCCTGGCGTGAATACGCTGATAAGGGTTTATTTAGCAACAAGGAAACCACTCGATGTCGGCGATAAATTGGCGGGTAGACATGGCAATAAGGGTGTCGTTTCCATGATTCTTCCAAAAGAAGATATGCCATTCTTGCCAGATGGAACCCCTGTACAAGTTGTGCTGAGTCCACTTGGTGTTCCATCACGTATGAACATAGGGCAAGTACTTGAAACATCGCTAGGGTGGTTAGCAAACCTTACTAACAGGCACTTCGCAACACCTGTATTCGATGGGGCGGTTGAAGATGATATATTACCAGAATTATATGATGTTAGAAAATCGTTCAATCTGCACCATGGTGATGATCCTGATAATCCGTCTGGTAAAGTGACGTTGAGAGATGGAAGAACTGGTAAGGAATTCGATTCTCCTATTCTGGTAGGGTGTATGTACATCATGAAGTTAGTACACATAGCTCGGGACAAGATCCATGCTCGCGCTACAGGGCCTTATTCTCTGATCCACCAACAACCACTGGGTGGTAAGGCACAATTTGGTGGTCAGAGGTTTGGTGAAATGGAAGTCTGGGCACTCGAAGCTTATGGTGCTTCCTATACACTTAACGAGATGCTCACCGTTAAGAGTGATGACATCAAGGGACGTACAGAGGTTTATAAAGCCATTATGAAGGGAAAGAACTTACCGGAACCTGGACTGCCCGAGAGTTTCAAGGTCCTTGTCAGAGAACTTAAGGGACTTGCACTCGATGTCAGAGTTTATGATGAAAACGGTAACGAAATAGATATTGAGAAACTTTAATAGTGAAATAACATGAATGTACGTACTGCATAAATCTGGTACGGGATGGCGCCCAACATTAAGAGGAGGGGAAACGAATGAGTTCTTCTTTTAAGAGAAAGATTGCCAAAGTAAAAGTTAATATAGCCGCTCCAGAAGTGATAAGGAGCTGGTCAAGTGGAGAAGTAAAGAAGGCAGAGACTATCAATTATCGTACTTTCAAACCAGAAAAGGAAGGTCTCTTTTGTGAAAGAATATTTGGCCCTGTAAAAGATTACGAATGTGCTTGCGGAAAATACAGTGGCAAAAAATATGAAGGTACAGTCTGCGAAAAATGTGGTGTCCGTGTTGAATCAAAGGACGCCCGTAGAAGAAGATTTGGACATATAGAACTTGCAGCACCGGTAACGCACGTTTGGTATTTGAAAAATACACCGAGTGTTATCGCAACATTGCTTGATATGACGGTAAAGGATATAGAAAACATCGTCTATTTTGGAAGTAGAAGAATAAACGAAAGAGTACTGGTCGTGACAGATCCAAAAAATACACCATTTATAAAAGGTTCAATCTTGAATCAAACAGAATACGAGATTTATGCAAAGAAATGGGATTTTGAAGTCTCACCTGCCTATATTGTAAAAGAACCAAGAACACCATTGGTCTCAGAAATAAGTGGTGAAGTTCAGATTAAACGCGAAAAATCGCACACCGATAGGGATATTTATTGGATCAATGTTAGAGATATAGCAAGAGCTGAGCTCAGGGTTCTAAGCGGGATGGAGATTAGATTCAAGGATGGCGAGTACGTAGACCAAGGCGAGGAGATAGTATCAGAAAAACGTGTCGATGCCATTTATGCACCCTTTGATGGAAATGTCGAAGTAGATCAGTTCTCAGAAACCATAACAATCAATCCTCTACCGACAAGTAAGAACACACCGATTACGTTTTCTTTACCGTATGGTGTTAGGGTACTAGTAAAGAACGGAGATAAAGTGAAGAAGGGCCAGCAATTAACAACTGAGACGATACTTTCGAGTATCACGGCACCTATATCAGGTGCTATCAAATACAGTAAACAGTTGAATTTGAGACCATTAGAGAATGGAATGTACGAAGTAATAACGACTGGCACGTTGTATATTGAAAGTGTTCAGCAAGTCAAGAGCTATCCTGCCTTTGAAGGTGCGTACATATATGTCCAAGATGGAGATAGTGTGAAAGCAGGAGACATATTAGCTGATAGATTCCTATTTGAAGAAGAAAAACTAACCTCAGAAGAGTACAAATTGTTTAGCCAATATTATCACGGACTTTTTGTAGTCGAAGAACAAGTCGAAAATGATAAACCGATAATGGTTGTAACAAATATAGATGAAAATATGATTGAAGAAATAGGTATGACAAGGGGACAGATAATAACTCAGCAAGACTACGAGGCATATAGCAGAATATACCCGGGAAAGATCGAAGCAGAGACAGGTGCAGCAGCTGTTAAGAAGTTGCTACAACAACTGGATTTGGAAATAACAAAGGCTGAGTTAGAAGCTGAGCTGAAAAAAATACCGAAGAGTAGTGTGAGAGCTAAGAAGCTATTGAAAAAACTTACCATCATTAAAGACATGATCGAAAGCGGTACAAAACCAGAATGGATGGTACTAGATGCGTTGCCTGTCGTCCCGCCAGAAATCAGGCCGATGATCCAGATAGATGGTGGTAGGTTTGCAACTACTGATTTGAATGATCTTTACAGAAGAGTACTGATGAGAAACAACAGACTCAAGAAGTTACTGGAGATGAATGCACCAGAAGTTATTGTCAAGAATGAAAAACGTATGCTTCAAGAGGCAGTTGATAACCTCATATTTAACGGCAAGATCGGAAAAGCCTATGTAGACAGGAATGGAAGGCCTCTAAAATCTTTAACAGACCTCATCAGGGGTAAGAAAGGACGATTCAGAAGGAATTTGCTCGGTAAACGTGTAGACTATTCTGGTCGTGCAGTTATCGTTGTCGGTCCTCATCTTAAGATACACGAATGCGGTTTGCCAAAGAAAATGGCACTTGAGCTCTTTGAACCATTTGTTATTGCTGAACTCTCCAAGGAAGAAAACGTTGAGGCAACACAGACAAAAGTTAAAAAGTATAGAAAAGAGTTGCAAAGAGAAGATCCAAAAGCTTGGGAAAAGTTGGAAAAGGTCATTCAAGGAAGAGTTGTGTTACTAAACAGGGCTCCAACTCTGCATAGAATGTCAATTCAAGCCTTCGAACCGAAATTGATTGAGGGCAATGCTATACAGTTGCATCCACTTGTATGTCCACCATTCAACGCGGATTTCGATGGTGACCAGATGGCAGTTCATCTACCACTTTCACCAGTAGCTCAAGCAGAAGCAAGATTATTGATGCTATCGAGGTATAACATCATTTCACCTGCACATGGTAAACCAATATCGATGCCTGGAAAAGATGTTGTTGCGGGTGTGTACTACTTGACGATGGTTGGAAAAGATTACAACTCTATAGAACCTGAAAAAGTAAAATGGAGATTTTCAAGTTCAGAAGAGGCTGAACTGGCTTATGAATTTGGATATATATCTCTCCATGAGCCTTTATTGATCAGCATCAATGGCAAGATAACAAAGACTACTTTTGGACGTTTGATATTCAATCAAATTCTTCCAGAAGAGCTGAAGAATTATGAAAAACCATTCGGGAAGAACGATATCAAAGATGTTGTTTACAAGACATTCAAGACACATGGAATTGATCGAACTGCAGATCTGTTAGATGATATAAAATCACTAGGTTTTCGTTATGCAACTATTTCCGGTCTTACGATAAGTTTGAGAGACTTTATAATCTCTCCTAAGAAGCAAGAAATAATCTCGGTTGCAATGAAGAAGATAGATCAAATCGAGCAGTTATATGATGAAGGTCTTCTTAGCGATGAGGAAAAATACAGAGAAACAATAAAGGTGTGGAACGATACAACTGGAGAAGTGCAAGAAGAGACCTATAGGTATCTTGGAGAAAATCCATTCAACCCAGTGTACATCATGGTTGACTCGGGAGCTAGAGGGAATAAAGACCAGTTAAAACAGCTTTCGGGTATGAGGGGGCTTATGGCCGATCCGTCAGGTAAGACTATAGAAATACCTATAACATCTAATTTCCGTGAAGGTCTTTCTGTGCTTGAATTCTTTATCAGTACACACGGTGCTAGAAAAGGCTCTGCGGACACTGCGTTAAGAACAAGTTCTGCAGGTTATTTGACTAGAAGACTTGTTGATGTTGTACAGAGTGTTGTAATAACTGAACCTGATTGTGGTACGCACGATGGAGTAAGGGCAAGGATTCTTAAGAGCTCTGACAACTTCGTTGTCGAGAAATTGGAAGACTTTCTGTTCGGAAGATTGCTTTCAAGAGAAATCTATGAACCTGGTACTGGCAGTGTGTTGACTAATCCTAACAACAAGAAAAATTATATAAGAGATGCTCTTATTCTTGATGAAGATGCGAAGTTCCTTTCAAACTATAAGAAGAGAGTAACCGTCGTTGAAAAAACGACGTTCAACGTAGACAGTGGGAATATACCAGAAGTTTACGCTGAGCTCTCAGAAAATGTTGACTTAGGTAGTGAGATATTGTTTTCCGAAACCGAACTTGACTGGGATGTTGTAAAGAAATTAAGAGAAGCCGGAATCGAAGAAGTTGATATAAAACTATACCCAGTGGTTGGGACAGTGGTAGCAGAGGAATCGATTTGGGATAAGAACGGTGAGACACAAATAGCGGTTGAAGAGGAACAGATCGATATTAATTTAGCTAAAGTATTTGAAGAAAATGGTGTAGACAGTGTAGTCGTTAGGCCAGAAATATACGTAAGATCAGCTCTTACGTGCGAGTCTGAAAAGGGCATCTGTGCCAAGTGCTACGGTCTTGACTTGTCAAATCACAAGATCGCAAGTGTCGGTGAATCCGTTGGTATAGTCGCTGCTCAATCTATAGGTGAACCTGGTACACAACTTACAATGAGAACGTTCCATACTGGCGGAATAGCAACTACGGCAGATATCACACAAGGTTTACCTAGAGTTGAAGAACTCTTCGAAGCAAGGAAAAAGACAAAAGATCCTGAAGGTATATTTGCAAAAGTCAAGGGAATGATAGTTGATATTTCTCAAGAAGAACCTAAGAAGATATACATTCAAGATGAGCTTGGTTCAATTCATGAATACGAAGTCCCTTCGCGTGTAAGGATTAATGTAGGAATTGGACAAAAAGTGTTGGCTGGTCAATCGTTGACAAGTGGTTCACTCAAGATCAGGAAAATCCTTGAAGAGCTTGGGGCAGAAGAAACAGCCACCTACTTGCTGAAAGAGATAAAGAAGGTTTACGTCCAACAAGGTGTTGATATCCATGATAAGCATTTTGAACTCATAATTAGACAAATGCTCAACAAAGCTGAGGTCGTAGATTCTGGAGACACTGATTTCTTACCTGGCGACCTTGTGCCAATGGGTTTATTAAATAAGGTGAACAGAGAAATCATGGAAGGAAATGCAAAAGTGGAAATAAACCGAAAGAGGGTAATAGGAAAGACTTTAGAAAAACGCATCATTTCAAAGGATGAAAATGGAGAAATCATAGAGATTGCAGCTCAGGGTGAAGAAATAACTGAGGAACTCCTGCAGAAATTGATAGACTATGATATAAAGGAAGTAACAATCATAACGGCAGATAAGGAAAGACAGGTTTACCAGATACTACCCAAAGAAATTGCAAAATATAGAAGAAGACTTCTAAGAATCACGCAAGCATCACTTGAATATGAAGGTTGGCTGAGTGCAGCAAGTTTCCAACAGACTCAGCAGGTGCTTACCGATGCAGCCATAAAAGGAACCGTCGATACATTGGTTGGACTCAAAGAAAACGTAATTGTTGGGCAGATCATACCTGCAGGTACAGGGTTCGACGTCTTTTTAGGGATTCAATACGAAGAAACGCCAAGACTTGCACAGGAAAAGAAAGAGAAATTGGCATAATCTACGTTTTTGAATCAAGTAATATTTGGATTAGACGATATATCGATATGAAAAATGGAGGGCGCAGTCATGCGCCCTCTTTAGTTTCCGATACAATAATACAATTCTCCAGTTGCATAATTATCATCATCTACATCTCATCAGGAAATGACATTAGGTAATGAAAACAGGGGAATAAGGGAATAGATGTGTCCAGTTCCACTTGACACCCTGGCCAATGTAAAA
>DPIB01000093.1 GCA_003522805.1 Fervidobacterium sp.
TACCTTGCCAAAATACCATTCTTGGGTTTTTAGGCATTTTCAACACCTACTTTTGCCTTTTTATCATCACTTTTAGTATCAGTTTCCTGCTTCATCTCTACGATATTTATCGCAAAATCTGGGCATAAGTTTTCACAAACCAAGCATCCAATACATTTGCTATGGTCCAATACAACTGGTTTGCCTAGTTCTTTATTGATTATTGTCTTTGTTGGGCAAACATGATAACAAATTCCACAAGATTTACACCATTCATACTTTATTTCGACCCTGTACTGCTTTCTAGCCACAAGAATTTACCCCCTTCTGCTTTTTTATCTTTTTCAAATCATTTCAGCATTGCTAAAAATGTACCAGCTGCAATTGTCGTACCTATAACACCCGCCACATTTGGTGACATCGCATGCATGAGTATGAAATTTGTAGAATCTTCCTCCTGCGCCAATTTCTGAGCGACCCTTGCCGAATCAGGCACTGCAGAAACCCCCGCAGCACCAATTAAAGGATTTATCTTCTCTTTCAAGAACAGATTCATAAATTTCGCAAAGAGTATACCACAAGCCAGACAAGTCACAAAAGCAAATGCACCCATTCCAAATACTAGAAGAGATCTTGGATTTAAAAAGACCTCCGCATTGGCTGATGCTCCAACAGATAGGCAAAGTAAAATGGTTGTTGTGTCTAGTATATATCTACTGGATGCTTCAACTAAACGCTTGACGTTACCAACTTCCCTAAGAAGATTACCAAACATCAACGGACCAATCAATGTCAGAGATTGAGGAACTAATAGCGCCGTTACAAGCGTTGTAACAATTGGAAATGCTATCTTCTCGGTTTTTGAAACCTTCCTCGGAGGTTTCATCCTTATCTGCCTTTCCTTTTTTGTTGTAAGTAACTTAGAAATGGGAGGTTGCAAAATTGGTATCAATGCTATATAAGAATATGCTGATATTGCTATTATCGAAAGCAAATCAGGAGAAAATTTAGTTGCAAGATAAATCGATGTTGGACCGTCTGCACCACCGATTATACCAATCGCTGATGCTTGAGGGAACGTAAAGCCGAATGTGCGTGCAAGGAAGAATGAAAGGTACACTCCTATCTGTGCAGCTCCACCCAAAAAGATCGTGATTGGATAAGAAATCATGAATGAAAAATCGGTTAATGCGCCGATTCCCAGGAAAATAAGCGGTGGATATATTCCCAAATCGAGTCCTTGCTTTATATAATACATAAATCCACCAGGGACAAGGCCACCGTTTGGCAACGTCTGAGGTTCTGCTAGAATCCCTGTTGCCAATAGTGGAATATTCGAAAAGATTATTCCAAATGCTATAGGAATCAGCAACAGAGGTTCCGCATCTTTTGCAACAGCAATATAGATAAGGACACCTGCGATAGCTAACATAAAAACATTACCAAACGTCATTTGAGCAAAAGCTGTCTGTTGAAAAAATAGCAGAAACTGTTCAATCATACAATGCCTCCCTCTGTCCGGCCTTATATCAACCCCATCATAATAACAAAACAACTTATTGACAGTCCATCTCAAGTATACTATCAACACCACTTTTTTTCAACGATTGCATTCCTTAGAAAAAAGAAAGATAGTGCCATTTAGTCAAATCTTTCACATTTAGTGAGCTGATCATGACTAAAGTCGCGAGCTTCCTACTTCAGCAACTTTCATCAACCGATCTTGTTACAATAGTCTCAGTGTTCAAAATCTATGTCCTTTATCTCTCCATTTTTCATCATAAACTCACCACGGCAAAGCACAGCATTTACATCCCAGTCTTTCATCAACACGATATCTGCATCATACCCGTTCGCTATCTTGCCTTTACCTTTCAACTTCAATACGTTTGCGGTATTTACAGTTGCAACCTTAATCGCTTCCGGAAATGGAATTCCACTCTCTACAGTCTTCATCAACGTGTACAACACTGCACCAACGCTTCCAACATCCAATCCTGTGAAGTTGTCATCTTTGTCGAACCGAGGCAAACTTCCTTGACCATCCGAAGAGATCGTGATTCTGTCGATCAATCCATTTTCATATGCCTCAACTATCCCATCTATCGCTGTGAAATCACTTTTCTTGAGTTCTTCGCCAGGTTGAACGCCGGTCAAATCGATGAAACCTCCTCCTTGTGCAAAACGCAATCCCGATTCGAAAAGTGCTCTGTTCCTACTCATGTGTGTAGGATACAAATGCTGATGTGGTATCTCTGTATTCTTGACAATATCAAAGAGATACTCTATCCCGTTCTTTCCACCACCCACGTGGAAATTCACAACACCACACTTCCCGGCTATCATTCCACCTACTCTTGCATCTGCGACGATCCGCAAAATCTCCTCGAACGTAGGCTGAGAAGAACGGTGGTCCGATATAGCGATCTCGCCCACACCGATGACCTTGTCTATAAGCACCAAATCACGTTGAATGGTTCCAGTGAACGTCACAGGTGGTACTCTGTACGAGCCTGTGTAGATGTAAGTCGTCAAACCTGCTTGCTCCATCGCCTTTGACTTTGCATACAAGTTCTCAAGACTCCGTGTAACACCATCTGTCCCAAGACATCCCACTAAAGTTGTCACACCATTCCTTATACAATCCGAGACTTTCAACTCTGGTGTACGAGTTAAAAACCCACCTTCACCGCCGCCACCAGTGAAATGCACATGCGGATCGATGAGACCCGGTATTGCAACCATCCCATCACCATCGTACACCTCAACATCAGGCATTTGAACTTGCACGTCTTCCCCGATGAAACTTATCTTCTCTCCAACTATGAGCACATCTTTCCTTCCCATGTACTCAGGTCCATACAACTCGACATTTCTGATCAACTTGATCAAACTCACACTAATCACCCTCACATTCCAAACGTTCTAAACGGTTATAGTTCCATCAAAAGCTATCTTGTATCCTAATCTCTTTGCCTCATCGACAACACGCTCGACAGACACATCGACCAGACTGGCAATATCTTTGCAACTCAATTTCACCTTTGACATGAGCGGTTCAAAGTACTTCAGTGTTGCAATGGTCCGCTGTATCTCATTGCTAAGATTTTTCAGATTCATAAGTAGTTTAACCTGGCTAATTCTCTTCAACTGTGATTCGCAGATCTTCAAAACAAAATCTGGATTGCGTTCAACGGATCTTTCGATACTCTGCGAGCTCATGGGGATGATAGCGGCAGGCGACATCGTATATAAAGTCACCATCCTTGGATGAGATTCTAGTAGCGCACTTTCTCCAACAAACTCACCCGGTTGCACGACTGATAACAACACTTCCCTATCTTCGTATAACTTCACCGCCTTTAGATAGCCTTTGATCAAAAAATAACCTTCGCTTGCTGCATCACCTTCCAACGTCACAATCGTATCCGTTGGCAGGTAAAGGCCTGCCTTCATGAACATATCGAGTATTTCCTGATTTTGCCCACCTTTGAAAAACGTGTACAAATAAGCATATGAAATGTGATCTGCAAAATCCTTTGGAGGAAGCCTCGAAAAGTGCATCTCTGCTTTTTCCGGATCCAAAAGTATATTCAGTAAGGCATACCAGACCATAATTTCTTTCTTGAGCTCTCCAGGGAACGGCTGAGACAGAAGCTTCACAATGATCTCAAATGCTTCTCTGTAATATCCTGAGGCATATAATCTCTTGATTTGAAACATCTCTTGAAAAACGCTATCTGTTATACGGAAAGCATTTGGATGAATGCGGTTGAAGTACCTCAATCTATCTGGTCCCAATGATTCTGGTATCTCGTTGCAACAAGATAATTCCGAATCGACTATCAACAAACGTTTAGCAATAGATGAGACCATCGTCGTCAACAACTTTGGAATCTCTTGAGCAGAACCTATCTCGCCTGGCTTTATGAAATAAAGAGTTGTCTCACTAACTGTTGTAACAGTCTCTTCCGAAGGCATATTGAAAAGAGACCATTCACCAAAAGTGCCATATTCAAATGTACCCTTCTTTTGTTGAAGCACCACCTCAATCTTGCCATCGAGCATGTAATACACGCCAGATGGTATATCACCCACTTTGTAAAGCGTGGTTCCAGCTGGATAAGTAAGTATTTCCATCGAACCACTTCCTTCACTTCTCATTTAGTTAAGAAAAAATCGGACGGTCAAAGGCC
>DPIB01000155.1 GCA_003522805.1 Fervidobacterium sp.
CCGCTAAAGGATATGTGGTTCACGCTGTTCTTAGCAACGATGATGGTACCAGGCCAAGTTACGTTGATACCGCAATACAATATGCTTGTCAAGTATGGACTGGTTAATACTTATACAGGTATGTTTTTGCCTAAACTGACGAATATATTTGGACTATTCCTCATGAGACAGTTCTTTTTGAATTTTCCAAAAGAGTTGGAAGAAGCAGCAAGAATAGATGGCTCAGGTATACTGAGAACTTACTTTACCATAGTATTGCCAAATGCAATGCCTGGGGTAAGTGCACTTGCAATATACACCTTCTTGGGCACATGGAACGATTTCCAATGGCCTTTGATAATAGCAAGCAGAAAAGAAATGTATACGCTCACTGTTGGGCTCAATTTCTTCAAGAGTTCATACTATACATATTGGCAATACATGATGGCAGCGTCTATATTCATGACTATACCGATGATCATCATATTCCTTTCGTTCCAAAAACAATTCATCGAAACTGGTAGGGCTGTTGCTGTGAAAGGTTGAAAAGGGGAGGAAAGTTGGATGAGTATTGTAAAGGCTTGCATTTTTGATTTGGATGGTGTTATAGTAGATACAGCAAAGTATCATTATCTTGCATGGAAACGTCTCGCAAACGAACTAGGATTTGAGTTTACTGAAAAGGACAATGAAAGGCTCAAAGGCGTCAGTAGAATGGAATCCCTAGATATTTTGCTTTCGATAGGTGGGATCAGGATCAACGATAACAAAGAAAAGGAGAGATTGGCAGCGAAGAAAAATGATTGGTACGTCGAATATGTTAGTCAGATGACCGAGAGTGAGATCTTGCCCGGCGTACAGGACTTTCTCAAACTGCTCAAGGAAAATGGGATAAAGACGGCCATAGGGTCTGTGAGCAAAAACACGATGCTCATATTAGAGAGAATCAAGCTGGTAGCTCATTTCGATGTTATTGTTGATGGTCACAAGATTACAAAAGCGAAACCAGACCCGGAAGTCTTTCTAAAAGCAGCGGAAGAACTTAATGTTGAACCACCACTATGCTGCGTCTTTGAAGATGCCATAGCTGGTGTACGAGCGGCTAAACGTGCTGGAATGAAAGTTGTAGGCGTAGGTAATCCGCAAACATTGAGAGAAGCAGACAAGGTTATACAATCATTTATTGGATGTGGCTTAGACTTAATAGATTTTTGAATAAACTTTTGAATGCACTTAAGCAGAATAAAGCAGGCTAATTGATTAAATCGATTAAATAATAGACGTTGAATTTTGGAGGTGGTTTGCATGTGGGTCATAGAAAGGAACCTATATGATCAGAATGAGAACGACGTTTATGAAACATTATTTACGCTAGCTAATGGCTATGTCAGTTTCAGAGGGGTTGAAGAGTTTTCGAATCGTAAGATTCCAGGAACGTATCTGGCGGGCGTATTTGACAAGAGCGAGGCTCAGGTCACAGAACTTGTGAATTTGCCTGATCCACTTGGTATCAGAATCTACGTCGATAACGAACCATTATTACTTGAGTTATCAGAATTGCTCTATTATGACAGAAAACTCAATATGAAGAGCGGGGTGCTCGAATCAACTTATATATTTGAGACAAGCAGTGGAAAGAAGATAGACATTTCTTCAAAGAGATTCGTAAGCAGGAAAAACAGAAATAGATTTGCAATAAAGTACACTATCAAGCCTTTGAATTTCTCCGGTAGTATTCTTATCGAAAATTATATTGATAATAGAACATACAACGGCATGCTAGATCCTACTAACAAGATACAGCATTATCAAGTTCTCACATCAGGTGAGGAAATGCCTGGTATTTTATCGCTTGTTCGTACATTTGATAGAGGACATGTGATTGCCTTTAGAACAGCTTTGAAAGGTATGAACGAAGACGGAGAAAATATCCTGAAACTCAGGAAATTCAGAATGATAGGTCAAAACCCATGTGAATTGTTCATGATCTTTGTCGATGAAAGTAGAGAGTATACGTTAGAAAAATTTGGCACAGTCTACTCATCTAGGGAATCTTGTGATCCATTAAAAGAAGCATCTTTGGAACTTGCAAGGTTCTACGTTGAAGGTCTTGAAAGTGAGTTGAATAAGCATACCGAAATCATGAACGAGTTTTGGAATAGGTCAGATATACAAATCAAGGATGATGAAACCGCACAAAAGGGCATTAGGTTCAACATATTTCACCTCTATCAATGTGTAGATGATGACCCCACTGTCAGTATAGGAGCAAGAGGATTGCATGGTGAAGGATATAAAGGGCATGTCTTCTGGGACACGGAAATCTTTATGTTTCCGTTCTTCCTGCACACTCTACCAGAATATGCAAAGAATCTTCTGTTGTATAGATACAATACACTTAAAGGTGCTCGTAAAAACGCAGAATTGAACGGTTACGAAGGTGCTCAATATCCGTGGGAATCAGCTGATGATGGGCTTGAAGTAACACCGAAATGGGGCCAAGATTATCTGGGAAATCCCGTCAGGATATGGACCGGTGATGAGGAATTCCACATAAATTCCGATATTGCCGTAGCACTGATTCACTATTTTATGGTTACAGGTGATGAGCAGTTCATGAAAGACTATGGAGTCGAAATACTCTTAGAAACAGGCAGATTCTGGGCTTCAAGGGTTGAATATAATGAAAAATTCGATAGATATGAGATCAATAGAGTCATAGGACCTGATGAATTTCATGAGCATGTGAATAACAACGTCTATACCAATTATTTGGCAAAATGGAATCTAACAAAAGCAAGAGAATTTTATTACTGGCTAGAAGAAAAGGATGCAGCAAAGTTCGAAATATTAAAAAGTCAGTTTGGTTTCACGAAAAGGGAAGTTGAGAATTGGCAGATGATCGCAGAAAAAATATACATCCCAAGAAATGACAGTGAAAAGCTTATCGAGCAGTTTGAAGGTTATTTCAACTTGAAGGAATATGAAATTACAGAGTGGGACGAAAATGGTTTACCAAAGTGGCCTAAGGGATTGGACTTGACGAAACTTGGCGAGACGAAACTGATTAAACAACCGGATGTTGTCATGCTTATGCTTGTCTTACCAGAAGATTTTAGCCAAGAAGAGATGAGAATCAACTACAAGTATTACGAAAAGAGGACTATGCATAAATCTTCATTGAGTCCATCGATGTACTCTATAATGGGACTAAAGGTTGGTGACACACATAATGCGTACAAGTATTTCATGAAAACACTTCTTGTAGATTTGGAAGACAATCAAGGTAATACAAACAATGGTTTCCACGCAGCATCTGCAGGTGGTGCTTGGCAATGTGTAGTCAATGGTTTTGGTGGGATGACACTGGAGAGTGACGGGATACTGAGTTTCTCGCCATGGTTACCGAAGAACTGGGAGGCACTATCTTTTAATCTGTCTTATAAAGGAAGCATGATTAATGTGAGAATAACAAAGGAGGACATAACATTTGCTACGGATATAAGTATTAAGATCAGGGTAAGAGACAAAGTAATCGAGATTCCACCTGGCAGAACCACCATAGGACTTTCGTCATGACATGATATTTATCGTTACAAAAAGCCCCTTTAGGGGCTTTTTGTAACTGATATGATCTTCTATGATCTTCCAAAAAAATGTGTTATATCTTTTTCAAACCATTTTGATACCTTATCTCTCCAGCACTCTTCAACGGAATTGTCTTGTAAATCATATTATGTTGAGCTATTATTCTCCTTATTGTTCGCGTTTTTGATCTCATGACTATCGATTCAGTAGTTGCGATGCTTTTTGCAAATCGTACTCCTGACAGCATATCTCCGTCCGTTACACCGGTAGCAGCAAATATAACATTATCAGACTTTATCAAGTCGTCAGTCTTGTAAACTTTTTCAACGTCATAACCCTTTTCTGCAATTTTCAATCTTTCGTTCTCATCCATAGGCCAAAGTTTTATTTGAATTTCTCCTCCTAAAGATTTCAATGCTGCAGCAGCTAAAAGGGCTTCAGGTGAACCGCCAACGCCTATATATATGTCGACGTTGCTGTCAGGAAGCGCAGTTGCTATAGCGGCTGCTATGTCACCATCACTAATCAGTTTGATTCTTGCACCGACTTTTCTTATCTCGTCTATTATTTCTCTGTGCCTATCTCTATTCAACACGACGCAAGTTAACTCAGAAATGTCCATTCCAAGTGTAGCTGCTGCAACTCGCAGGTTTTCTCTTATCGTTGCGTTTATATCCAACTTTCCAGTTAACTCAGGCCCAACAGCCAGTTTGTATGAATAATACGTGGGTAGGTATTCTATTCCACCTTTTTCAGTTGCTGCAATAACACTGATTGCATTTGGCAGGCCGAACGCAACAAGTCTAGTACCATCGATAGGGTCTACTGCGATGTCTAATTCAGCACTATCCTCATTCCACCGTCCCACTTGCTCACCTATGTAGAGCATGGGTGCTTGATCTTTCTCTCCTTCACCAAGTACAACTGTTCCTCTCATGTCGATGTAGTCTAGCATTCCACGCATTGCATCGGATGCTGCCTTGTCAATAATTTCCTTGTCACCTCTGCCTAAATACCTACTTGCCATAAGTGCCGCAGCTTCAGTTACTCTAACGAGCTCTAGTGTTATCTCCTTTTCCATGTTCCCCCCCCTTTCTCTCACTTAAAAAATCGGGTGTTCCCTGTACACTTATGATTTTACCACTTTATGCCTAGAAAATTAATCTGAGCATACTCCCCCCTTTCAATACAAAAAAGAGTATACAAAACTTTATGCAAGTTTTTACATGGACGTACGTATATTTACATGTTTTTGTCCTCTTTTGCCATTTTTCAACCTGCTCTATTTCAAAGTCCTGTATGTTCTACCATTTTAATTAGGGTTTCTGAAATCCATAAGAACATCTACGTTTAAATCTATTAGTGTTACTTGATTCCTATAGACTGTCTTCAAAAAGTAGTAGCCATCAGATGTTCTTGTAATAGGAATTGGGGCAGTAATCACGGTTTCCTGAAAAGTCTCACCTGGCAAGATACAGTAGAAGGGGAACATTTGAGAAATCATCCATGCAGTTTTCTTATCGTTGGTGACAACAATTGGTACTCCTCGTTTCTCAAACGATCTCAGTCTTCCTATATCGAAATTAGAAATGAATTCGACAAGGTTTCCGTGCTGCATTCTTTCCTTTCCCAAAAATAAGAACGATTTCCTTTTCAAAATCTTTGAATACCTTTTCAAATCTTCTTTCTCCATGTTCCTGGCAATAACGACATCTGCGCTTCTTAATTCTAGGGAAAATTCACTAAACAGTTTTTCGATATTTTGTCCGTCTGAATGAATTAGAGCCACTGTTATAACTTTTTTACTACCTTTCTGCGTGCTCATATCACCGATTCTTAAACATTTCGAAGCTCTATATAGCACATATTTCAAGAATCTATTAACTGTTGTAAAGCATCCAACCACGAATTCAATCAGCCATTTCAAGGTAGTTCACCACATATTTTAGAAAATTTCATCATTAATCGGCGAG
>DPIB01000041.1 GCA_003522805.1 Fervidobacterium sp.
CGTAGCAACAGCTAGAACTGAATACTACGACCAACCGGGTAAACTTCCTCATGTAGATATAAGTAGTATAAAGAAAGACCTCTATCGAAGAGATTTTACAATAAATGCTATGGCAATAAAACTCAATCCTCAAGAATATGGTGTACTATATGATTTTTTCAACTGCCAAAAGGATCTAGAAGAGCGGGTCATAAGGGTTCTGCATAGTTTAAGTTTTGTAGAAGACCCAACACGTATGATTAGAGCCGTCAGGTTTGAACAACGCTACGACTTCAAGATGGAACCATACACACTCGAATTGCTGAAAAAGAACTTAGAAGAGAATTATCTTGAGCGCGTCTCAGGGGCAAGAGTTAGGCAAGAGATCGAAAAGATACTCGAAGAAGAAAACTCACTTAAGGCGATAAAGAGAATGGCAGAACTAGGAATGATAAGGCATATATTCCCTAAGACATATTACACAAAGACGATGGAGGAAAAACTTGAAACGATGTTCCAGTATTTACCACATTTCAAAGAAAGGTTTGAAGGAATGAACGACTTCTATGCTTTATCGACGATATTACTCGAATACTATGACTTGAAAACACTTGAAGAGCTTAGGACACGTTACGGCTATCCGAAGAAATTCATTGAAAGCTTGAAGTATGCGGAAAACATAATACCAGTCATAAAATCCGTGATAGAATCAAGATTCAACTTCTCTGACATATATAAGGTACTTGGCAAATCTAACCCATATATTTACGTCCATCTTTCAGCTTATTTAGACGAAGAAAGCCTGTTTTATTTACTGAAATACATAGATACAGTTCAACACACACGGATTACCCGCATAAGTGGAAAAATGCTCGTGGAAGAATACAACCTCAAAGCAGGGCCAGTGTTAAACAGTATCCTTGAACAAGTCTTTGCATTGAAGCTGGACGATCCAAACTTGGACGAAGAAGAAGCAGTTAGAAACATAATCGGCGCTTTGAAGATCACGAGTGGTGAGAATTAAAACACTAACACACTTTTACGAGGGTGGAATAGAGAATGAGAGAGAAGACTGCAAGAAAATACACCCCGTTTATAATATTTATTCTGATGTTTTTGTATCTTATTGCTGGTCTTATAAAAGTTCAGGTTGTAGAACAAGCTCAGCATAAAGAACTGTTGGTTGACTTACTTGGGACGAGCAACTATTCGCGTGGTTTGAGAGGAAACATCTACTCTTCTGATGGTGTAAAACTAGCTTGGAGTGAGCAAATTCCAACTATATCATTAAAGAACTATGGTGATAAAGACAATGCGGAATTGAGAAAATATCTAACGACGGAACAGATAGTATCCATTAGAAATACTGGTCAAGCTGAACTAAGCTGGGAACAAGCATTCCTACTCAAATCGATCGGATATGAAATCTCAACTGTAGAAAAAAGAAGGTCTTATGGATTCCTTTATCACATTATAGGCAGCGTAAATGTTGATGGAGATGGTGTTTCTGGAATGGAAGGAATCTATAACGACTTGCTCAAAGGCAAAGTTAGTATCTCGTATGGCGTTGGTAGTCCTGGTGGCGGCTATAAGCAAGGAATCATTGAAAACGTCGGAGAAAATGGCATGGATTTGCAGGCAACGATAAACTACAAGCTACAAAAGTTTTCTTACGACTTACTCACAGAACTTGCAACGCCTTCCGTAATTATTGTATCTAATGTTCAGACAGGTGATATCTTGACTATGGCTTCATATCCAGCTCCAGAGATAGATATGAACAGTTTGGACCTCATAAGCTGGGAAAAGATACTGAACGATCAACTGACACCACTTTTAAACAGGGCAATCTCGAATACCTATCCTCCTGGGTCTGCCTTCAAAGTAATCACGGCATTTGCTCAATTACTTTATGGCAACCCACAAACAGTGAAATGCAACGGAATCTATACTTATAGAGACTCAAAAGGAAGAGTAACGGGAAAGTACAAAGACTGGCTATTGAGTGGTCACGGCATCGTTGATTTGAAAAAAGCGTTGAGGGTTTCCTGTAACGTGTATTTCTATAATGCAGCGCTCGACGTTGGTGCCGAAAACATCGCAAAAGTTGCAAAAGCATTCTATTTAGGCCAGAAAACAGGGATAAACCTACCAGGTGAAGCTTCAGGAACCTTACCATCACCTGAATGGAAAGTGGAGAATATCGGCGAAAATTGGTATCCTGGTGATACGATACTCTATGGAATAGGCCAAGGGTTTTTCACAATTACCCCACTTCAGATGATAACGCTTTACAACACGATCGCCAATCGTGGTATTTTCGTAAAGCCAAAATTATTGATCAACGAAGAAATTGTCAAAAAAGAAATACTCTTGGATATACCAGACGCATACTGGGATTTGGTAATTCAAGGGCTCGAGGAAGTCACTACAGTTCAAGGCAGTGGAACAAACGCTGGAACGGCCGCAGCTTCGTTCAAGGGTTTCCCAATTACGGTTGCAGGAAAGACTGGGACGGCTCAGGTTGGAAGTGGTCAACCACATGCTTGGTTCGTCGGTTTTGCACCGTCAAGGCAACCAATGTACTCTGTGGTTGTACTTGTCGAACACGGAGAAAGCGGAGGATTGTTTGCCGCACCTATTGCACGTAAGATTTTCGACTACATGTATCAAAATGGGTTTTTTAAGGATAGCCAAAGTAATCAAAAGTCCGGAACATCTAAGAATAGTAATTAATAGCAATTAGGGAGTGATTCAATGAATAATATAAAAGCGATATATTTCAAAAACAACTCTTGTGGTGTCTGCACTGCATTCTTACCAAAGATGGAGAAGATAGCAAAGGATTATGGCATCTCACTCGAGAGCATAGATATAACGGAAAAACCAGAACTTGCTGGGCAGAATATGGTTTTTACAATACCAACAATCATCTTTTTTGACTTGGAAGGCAAGGAAGTAAAGAGATTCGCCAGGAGTTTTTCAGAATACGAAATTAGAGATTTTTTAGACAGGGTAAAAGAACTTACGATGTAACTCGTTATATATGGTATACTTAGCATTGGAAAGTTAAGCTGCAGTTCAAAATGTTCCAGAAATAGAAAGGAGTGAAATTCATGGAGAAAATTCTTGGCATCTTGAGATTCGCTTACGCAAGGGAGATAGAGGGTAGAGAATTCTACAAGGAAAAATCGAGCAGGGTAATCAGTAAAGACGTAAAGGAAATTATAGAAAGCCTGTGGAAAATGGAAGATGACCACGTAAAATTCATCAAAAGTCTCATGGAAAAGGTAGAAAGAGACGAGAACATTGAGATGGAAGTGGAACCATCTGTTGTAAAGAGTGATTTCTTTGAATCGAAAGAGAAGTCTGAAATGGTTAGCGGTAGTGTTGATGAACTGGCAAACGATATGAGCATACTAAGAATGGCATACCTCATAGAAGAGGATTTTGAAGAATTCTACCGAATGAGTGCAAAAAAGGTAGAAGATGTTGAGATGAAGAAGATCCTGAACATGCTTGCCGACTGGGAAGATGGACACAAAAAGATGCTCATGGATGCATACAACGATGCGATGAAGACCTACTGGTCACAACAAGGATTTGAGCCACTGTTCTAATATCTAAACTTGAATAAATTTAAGTCACCAATTTTGAGGAGGTAGAAAGAATTGAGGATACTAAGTGGTATAAGGCCAACGGGTAGAGTTCATATTGGTCATTTTGTTGGTGTGTTTGAAAATTGGCTAAAGCTCCAAGAAAATAACGATACCTTCTTCTTCGTTGCAGATTGGCATGCACTCACGACGAATTTTGAAGATACATCCACGTTGAAGGAATACACGAAAGAATTGATGAAGACGTTCATGGCCGTTGGCCTCAATAAATCTACGTTGTTTGTTCAATCAGCGATAAAGGAACATGCAGAGTTGATGTTACTTCTATCGATGGTGACACCTGTTTCTTGGCTCGAACGCGTGCCTACGTATAAAGAGATGAAACAGCAGATAGCTGACAGAGACCTATCCAATTCTGGATTTCTCATGTATCCAGTCTTGCAAGCGGCAGATATACTCATATACAAGGCAGATGGAGTACCTGTTGGTGAAGATCAAGTTTACCATGTAGAACTCACCAGAGAAATTGCTAGGCGATTCAATTACATATTCAAAAGAGAAGTCTTTCCGGAACCGAAGGAATTGTTATCGAAAGTACCAAAAATGCTCGGTACAGATGGAAGGAAGATGAGTAAAAGTTACGGTAACACGATACCATTGATAACGACTGAAAATGAGATGTCGAAGATGATTCTCCCCATGATCACAGACCCAGCACGAAAGCGCAAAACAGACCCAGGGAACCCGGAAATTTGTCCCGTATGGGATTATCACAAGGCGTTTGGCACCACAGATAATCCTGAAGAAACGCAGTGGGTTATGGAAGGATGTACACAAGCAAAAATTGGTTGCATAGACTGCAAAAAATTACTTCTCAAACACATGGTAGAACGATTGTCACCGATTTGGGAACGATACGATAAAATCACGGATGATGACGTGAGTGAAACACTCGAAGAAGGCAATGCAAAGGCATCATCGATAGCAAAACAGACGATGGAAGAAGCAAGGAACGCCATTGGACTTATGTACTGATTATACCGATTATAATGAAGAAATGAGGTGAGAATATGTCAGCCGCGACTTTAGACATACTGATAGAAATAATCCTCTCAATTGTAAGTATAATAGTATCGTATGTGGTACACAGACTCATCATGAGGTCTATAAACAAATTCACATCGACGATAG
>DPIB01000055.1 GCA_003522805.1 Fervidobacterium sp.
AGGTGGGGGTAGTTCACTTTCCAGTAATGCCTTAAGTAAGTCACCTCTGATTTTTGCAATATCTCCTTGATTCGGAACAATAGATATATCGATTGGCCCATACTTCGTTCTGATTAGTTCAACAACAGGATTTCCAATGTGTGCAAACAATCTCTTTACTTCATGTTTTTTACCCTTTATCATCTTGACTTCAACTAAACTGAATTCTCCTTGCTCCTCTATAACCTTTGCATCCTCACATTTCAAAAATTCTCCCTCATCATCTATTCCATTCTTCAGTATTCTCAACTTTGCTCGATCTACTTTACCTTTTACTTTAGCTCTGTAGACCCTTTCTGTGCCGTATTTTGCACTTGTAAGTACGTTGATGAGTTCCCCATCGTTTGTTAGAATGATGACACCTGAAGCATCTTTATCCAACCTACCAACTGGTTTAAGGTTTCCGAGATTTCTCTTTCTCAATATTTCTCCAATCGTCTTATCTTCTTTTGGATCTGAAAGTGAACAGACATATCCTTTTGGTTTGTTAAGCACGTAGTATTCAAACCGGGTTTCAAATTGCACATCATAATCTACGCCATCTATGGAGACAACATCCTCTTCTGCTATTTCATACCATGGCTGCAGTATGCGTTGATTGTTTACCATCACACGACCTGCAAAAACTATCTCATCTGCCTTGCGCCTTGAATAACCTAACTGTTGCAAATACTTTTGTAATTTCATATTTCTACCCCGTTTCTATGCAGTTTTCTTCATACATTATATCACCAATTACCAATCTCGAAAATGCTCAGAAACTCTAAGCAAACTCTAAGGAAACTTTAAGTACAAATTAAGCATATCTGAGTAAGATAGTCTTGTCAGTTGCGAATAGGTAGGTTTGATATAAATACCGAGTAATTCAAGTGAGAGAAAAACTAAGAACCATGAACAAATTATTTGATACAAGCGAGGTGATGCGGATGGTAAAATGACAAGTAACAAGATATAAATACCGAGTAATTCAAGTGAGAGACAGACTAAGAAGGGTGAAAAAAGTATTTAACACAAGCGAGGTGATGCGTATGTAAAATAATAAGTAACAAGATAGAAATACGATGAAACGAATATACACTAACCGGATGGTTATTAGATAGATTAAGCAATCGTACTAGGTAAAGGAAAATTATATAAATGAGAGTAAAAAAGAAATGGGTGTATGTCTTCTAAGCATACACCCATTTTAGTTATCTTGAGTTATAACCAACTCGTGTTTAGATTCTTAATCAAACATCTTTTACAGAAATTATCTCAGGATACTTGTCTTCGTGATATCTTATCTCTATGATGCTTACTTTATCATCATCGTTAAATATGTGTGGAATCAGCAATCTGTCAATTGTTGAAAGATTCTCCTCGAGCATTTTATCTATGTCTATCCATTTCAATTCGCCTTCATTACACTCGATCGTTTTATCAGAATCCACTTTCCCAACGAACGTGAATAATATCCAGTTGTAATTCTCTGGACCTTCTTCAGTTGTTACCATCTTCAACTTGAGTTCGTTCAGTTCAAGTCCAGTTTCCTCCCTGAATTCCCTTCTAATTGCATCTTCTATTTCCTCGCCTTTTTCCACTTTACCGCCAGGTGGTACTAAAAACCCAGCGAATGGTTCTTTTCTCCTTAGAAGAAATAGTACCTTATTGCCATACTGTGCATAGCACATAACTGCTAATCTCTGCTTTTCACTTTTTCTGACTTTTTCGATTATCTCAGAATAAACCAACTACACTCACCTCACAATCCACCATTAGAGCAATTTCTAAGAAACATTTTCGTATGTTTTTATGCACTAATTCACAGTATCACAAAACTTTATCACAAAATATACCATGATATATCATAGCACCAACACACCAAAATTCAATAAAAAGTCTAAGGAGACTCTAAGGAAACTCTAAGTACAAATTAAGCATATCTGAGTAAGATAGTTTTGTCAGTTGCGAATAGGTAGGCTTGATATAAATACCGAGTAATTCAAGTGAGAGACAGACTAAGAACGGTGAAGAAAGTATTTAATACAAGCGAGGTGATGCGGATGGTAAAATGATGAGTAACAAGAAAGAAATACAATGAAACGAATACACACTAACCAGATGGTTATTAGATAGATAATTTTCAAGAAATTCGGACTTAAAAATTCAAAAATTGCCAACAAAGAAAGAGAAAAAATAATAAGTGTAGAATCATGAATTGATGCATGCTAATAAAGCATGCATCAATTTTTTTCACAATCTTTAGGATCAGCACTTCATCTTGACAAGTCACTTCAAAACGCCTTTATTGAAGCCATCTTTCAATTACTATCATCCTGAAAGAAAGTAACCAATGAGACATGTTCTGTAATTCTCAGAAATATTTAATTAATTAACCTTAATTCTTTCTACACAATAAATAGCGGGTTTCGTATAGAAAAGTGTTTTTGCTATAATCTAAAAACAACAATATACGGTTTCGTTTTATACATTGTATTGAATTGATTCCATGTAGAAATATTGACTTCATTGGGGGACAGTTTATGGATCCAAGGAATTTGTTGTTAGTCTTCAAAACTGTGCAGAAGAAGAACCTTATCTCCAGAACAGATATATCTAAGATTACACACTTGAGTGAATCCACTGTGAGTAGGTGTGTAAGTAGATTGCTGGAAAAGAGCATATTAGTGGAGAAGAGAGTTGGGAAAAGTTCCGGTGGCAGGCCTCCGATTTTACTTGATGTCAATAATGAAGGTCCGTTCTCCGTTGGGGTGGAAGTTGGTGAGACGCACGTAGATGCTGTAATAATCAATGCGTTTTACAAAATCTTGAGAAATGAGAGTAGGGTTATACCAAAAGGTATTGAAATGAATTCTCTGATTAAAGAGATACATGATATGCTTACATCTTTGATATCGTCTGCGAAGATTCAGAAAGATAGAATCACAAGTTTAGGCTTAGGACTTCCTGGTATCGTCAGTAAGGATCAGAAGCATCTACTACTTACACCAAATTCGCATTTCGAGACCTTCCCATCATCTGATGTGTTGCAACGTATCTTAGGTATTCCTGTCTTTTACGATAATGGAGCAAATTTGATGGTCTTTTCAGAATATCATTTGAACAAACTGTCAACAGATTCCATATTGCTTGGCGTTATAGTTGGTACCGGAATAGGTGCTGGATTGGTAGTTAGGGAGGAAATCTTCCGTGGTTCGAATGGTGCTTCTTTGGAAGTTGGGCATACCGTAATCATGCCTGATGGTCCTGAATGCAGGTGTGGAAGACATGGATGTGCGGAGGCACTTGCATCGGTGCCAAAACTCATAGAATCGTACAATGCCAAGTCTGATGATGTCAAGATAACTAGTATAAGGGAACTTCACGAATTATTTTCAAAGGGTGATACATTAGCTAAAGAGGTTTTGGGACAAGAGGCTCGTTACTTGGCTTTGCTCTTGGCAAATTTGGCAAACATCGTTAATCCATCGCGTATCTTCATCGGTGGTGAGATTACACCAGTACTTCCAGATATCATCGAGCAGATTAGAAAACACTTTTCTACTCAGGTGCTTCCCACGAATACGTGCGACATAAAGATTTCAAAGCTTGATCAGGTAAGTATAGCACACGGTGCTGCAATCATGGCGATGGAAAAAGAGATAGAAAGTTATTTCTGATTATTCTTTTTGACTTTGAGTGGAGGATGGGTATGAAAAAGAAAAATATCTTTTCTATCTTAATCATCGTAATCATACTATTTACTGAAACATTTTCATTTGCAGCATCTTCAAATGATACAAAGAAGGGTGGGAATGTGATGGAGAACAAACCTGAAGTATGGCTAACAACAGCAGATCAGAATTTCTTGCTTACAAAAGTGAATTTGGAGACATATGTATACAAAGATTTACCCGCAAGAAGGGTAAATATAGAGATAGACCCAACGACAAAGTTTCAGCAGATGGATGGTTTCGGTGCCTCTTTAACCGATTCTTCGGCGCACTTGATTTTCAACGTGCTCACGAAGTCGCAGAGAGAGGAACTCATGAAAAAGCTCTTTTCGTATGAAAATGGCATAGGTATATCTTTCCTCAGACAGCCAATGGGTTCAAGTGATTTTGCACTTTCTATGTATAGTTACGATGACCTCCCACAGGGTGTAACCGAAGATTATGAGCTTAAGTATTTTTCGATAGAACACGACAAAAAGTACATCATTCCACTTTTGAAAGAAGCGATGAGTATAAACCCATCCTTAAAGATAATGGCCTCACCATGGAGTGCACCGGCTTGGATGAAGACGTCGGGCAGTATGATAGGTGGTTCATTGAAGACATCTTGCTACGATGTGTACGCTCGATATTTTCTAAAATTCATAGAGGCATACAAGGCAGAGGGTATCCCTATTTATGCAGTAACAGTTCAAAATGAACCACTGTATGTTCCTGGAGATTATCCTGGTATGGGTATGTCTGCCCAAGAACAGCTAAGTTTCATAGTAAACAACCTTGGTCCACTTTTCAAGAAAAACAACGTACAAACTAAAATTCTAATTTATGATCACAATTGGGATAATACGATGTTTGCACAGATCATACTCAACGACCCAAGGGCGCGAGATTTCGTTGCAGGTAGCGCTTGGCATTGTTATGCTGGAAAGCACGATGCAATGTCTTACATACATAACCTCTTTCCAGATGAAGAGATTTGGTTTACAGAGGCATCTGGCGGAGATTGGATTCCTGCTTTTACCGATGCGTTCATGGATCAAATGATGCACGTAGTAAGGGCAACTAGGAATTGGTCAAAGACAGTAGTTTGGTGGAATGTTGCACTTGATGAAAAAAACGGGCCTGCACTCTTCTCACCATATAGAAACAGTACATGTAGAGGACTTGTCAAAATCGACACGAAAACTAAAAATATCGTCTACAACGTTGATTACTACACGATGGGACACATAAGCAAGTTTGTAAAGCCTGGTGCATACAGAATTTGGTCATCAACATTTGAAAACAACTTGGAGACAGTTGCATTTGAAAATCCAGATAAGTCGATTGTGTTGATTGTATCAAACAGGACAACAGAAACAAAGAAGATTTCAGTGGGCTCATTTGGATTTGTGGTACCTTCTAAATCAGCAGTTACCATTGTCTGGAAATAATAGAAAGCACCTGAGGAGGTGAGAGATAGCAAAGAGTTCTAAGAATTTAAAGATTTGATGTCAATGCTTAAGTCTTAGTTTTAGAAGATTTCCGGGATTTCTTTTGAAAACTTGGTAAATCACGTTGGTAAATCACCGAAGAGGAGGGATTAAGTATGGGTAAGGGACTGAAGTTAGGGATCGCTATTTTACTAGTTTTTTCCACATTTTTGATGGCAGCACAGACAACGATAACCTATGCTGTAAGAAACTGGGATGTTGATACAGCCAAACAAGAGATAGCAGAGTTCAACAAACTCTATCCAAATATCAAAGTCGAAATGATCACGTTTGATTCAAACCTAAACGAGTTTTTGACAGCCAGAGTTGCGGCAGGTCAACCGTTACCAGATGTGATGACTGGTTGGGAAGGATTCCCATTCTTGGTTACACAAGGTTGGCTCTATCCGTTTGATGAATTTATTGCAAATGATGCAGACTGGAAATATGTCCCAGCAACGATTAGAGATGCATTCAAGTACAACGGAAAGACTTACGCAATTCCTTGGGATTTGCACTTCCACAGTATAGTTCTCAATCTCGATTTGCTCGAGCAATTGAACCTTCCAAAACCAAGTTACAACTGGACGATAGACCAATTCAAATCTTTGCTACGAAGGGCAACAACAAGAGAATATTCCGGTATAAACCACCTTTGGGAATTCGACGCAGTTATGGCCGGTGTTATGGACCCAAAGAGTGCAATATATGGCTTTGATCCATCACTTGGCAAGTTCAGACTCCAAAACTCTGCATGGGCATCGGCAATAGCATTACAGAAGGAACTGAAATCGATACCTGGACTTGTTTCGGATGATCTGAAAAATGATAAGTTAAGAGAACAAGGTCTACTCGATGACTATCAGAAGA
>DPIB01000029.1:0-5347 GCA_003522805.1 Fervidobacterium sp.
TATAGGCGGTGGGTAGTTGACTTTACGATTTTTAATATTATGGGTTTTTCTTCAGGCTTGACCTTCTTGATAATGTAACTCTCTCTGAGTAGGTTCTTAGCATCTTCTGTTTCACTCTTTTGAGAAATATACATCTTTGCTAAGGTCTCTCCAGGTTTTACATACTCCCCAACTTTCTTGACTATTTCTATGCCAACACTATAATCAATTGTATCTTCCTTTGTCTTCCTACCGGCACCTAAGTGATTGGATGCAATGCCGATTTTTTCTGTATCTATCGAAGTTATGTATCCTTCTGTCTCTGTTTTAAACTCGATTGTCTTATCTGTCATAGGTAGTATATCATACGGTCTTTCAACAACTGCAGGGTTGCCACCTTGATATACAACCAACTGTCTGAATTTTTCTAGCGCAGCTCCGCGATCTAAAGATTCTTTAGCCAGTTTTAAGCACTCTTCAAACGTCCCTTTTTCAGCTAGATGGCACATCCAGGCGGATAGATTCAAACACAGTTCTGTGAAATCTTCGGGCCCTTTTCCTTTGAGAGTTTCGATAGCTTCAAGCACTTCGAGGGAATTACCAACCATCTTACCAAGTGGGACATCCATATTTGTTAGAACAGCTACTGCCTTTTTACCATGTGACCTTGCTATACCGACCATCGCTTCGGCAAGTTCAGTTGCATCTTCAACTGTTTTCATGAAAGCGCCACTGCCAACTTTCACATCTAAAACGTATCCATCTGCACCGCCAGCAAGTTTCTTGCTCATTATGCTTGCAGCAATTAACGAGACTTCATCAACTGTAGCTGTCGCATCTCTTAGGGCATATATCTTCTTGTCTGCAGGTACAAGATTTGCTGTTTGACCAACGATCGCTATTCCTATTTTCCTGACATTATTAAAGAATTCTTCCTCGGATAATGTCGTCCTAAAACCTGGTATAGATTCTAGCTTATCTATCGTACCACCTGTATGACCGAGTGCTCTACCTGACATCTTTGCTACTGGTACACCTAACGATGCAACGATAGGTCCAACAACTAACGTTGTTTTATCACCCACTCCGCCTGTTGAATGCTTGTCTATCTTTATACCTGGAATTGAAGATAAATCCACTTTATCGCCTGAATTCGCCATTGTTTCTGTGAGTATTGCCCTTTCCTCTGAATCCATATGCCTGAAGTAAATAGTCATAAGGAAGGCCGCCATTTGATAATCTGGAATCTCCCCTTTAACATACCCGTCAACCATGAATTCTATCTCTTCTCTTGATAGTTTGGCACCATTTCTTTTCTTCAGAATGATATCGTATGCTCTCACTCAGCTTTACCTCCTGTTGATGATTCTTGCTCATCTACATTCTTTATCTTATCAAAAAGGACTCTGAATACCGTTCCTTGACCTATCTTACTCTCAAATTGTACCACAGCTCCATGTTTTTCTGCAATCATTCTTACTATTGATAATCCCAGTCCAGTGCCTCCAACTTTCCTACTTCTTGCCTTATCTACTCGATAGAATCTCTCAAAAAGCCTTTTCTGAGCATCTTCAGGTATACCTGGTCCTGTGTCTTGTATTTCAAAGACTGTCTCGTCTTCCTTTTCATAACATCTTACAAATACCCTTTTTTCGCCTGTCTCTTTTGTAGAAGTATATTTGATTGCATTATCAACAAGATTCAACGTAAGCTGTACTAACCTATCGAAATCACCGATGATTATCTTCGGTTTCACACACTCAGCCATCAACTCGACTCCATAGTCTTCAGCAAGTGGTTCTACAATACTTGTTACCCTTTCTATAATATCACATACATCAACTTCAACGAAATTGAATTTCGCGTCTCCTGATTCCAGTTTCTCCAAGTCAAGCAGATCATTTATCAATCTTGTCATCCGTGCAGATTCGCTTTCGATAACACCAAGGAATTTTCTCACAAGTTCTTTGTTGGATAAGTCATCATCAAGAAGTGCTTCTGCATAACCATGGATAGAAGTTAACGGCGTCCTGAGTTCGTGTGAAACATTGGATATGAACTCTCTTCGCAATCTATCGAGTTGTTTTTCTTTTGTTGTATCATGGAGTATCATTATATATCGTTCGCTCTCTTGATCAAACTTTATAGGTACTACCTTTGCATCATAAAAGTTATTGTCACCGTTAACAGCAATTATGATATCACCACTTTGAATCTCACCAGTTCTGAGAGCGTTTTCGAACATTTCAAGCAAATAGTAGTTCTCAAGAATCTCGTATACCTTTCTTCCTTCGATACCAGGCCTTGTTATATCTCGGCCAGCAATATTCGCAAATGTGACCAAACCATCTCCCCTAACAATTATTATGGGGTCAGTGATATTGTTAAGTATTGTGAATACGTTTCTTCTCTCTCTTTCACTTTCCACAATATCTTTCTCAAGTTCTTCTATCTTTTTGCGAAGTCTTTCATAAACATACAAAGGAGGAGCGCCAGTCTCCTCACCTATACTTACTGCTATTTTATCTAGATATCTTGAAAACAAGTGTCTCTTTCTCTTCTCGACAACGTATAGTATCGCAAAAAGAATTGTAGTTGCAACAAAAAGAAGTAACCATATTAGCATTTCGTATTATTCTTCCTTTCCAGGGTCTCTAAATTTGTAGCCCTTCCCTCTAACAGTTACAACATATCTTGGATTTGATGGATCTTCTTCTATCTTTGTTCGCAACCTTCTTATGTGTACATCGACGGTCCTGGTATCTCCAAAATAGTCATAACCCCACAATTTGTCAAGTAGGATATCTCTTGAGAATACTTTCCCCTCATTCTCTGCAAGGAATCTCAGTAGGTCAAATTCAAGTGGTGTCAAGCTTACCTTTTTACCCTTAACGCGCACTTCATACTTGTCGATATCAATCTCCAAATCCTTCGCTGTAATCTTCTTGGGTTTTTCTTCTTTCACCACTGCACCAAGTTGCATCCTTCTGAAGACGGCTCTTATTCTTGCAAGTAATTCCCTGATACTAAATGGTTTTACAAAGTAGTCATCTGCACCAAGCTCAAGTCCCAGCACTTTGTCGAATTCTTCCCCTTTTGCACTTAAAAATATTACGGGAGTAAGTTTGTATTTCTCAGTTGCCCTTATGTTTCTAACAAACTCGAATCCATCCATTCCGGGTAACATTATGTCGACAATGAACATGTCTACTTCCTTTTCTTTCAGTTCTTGTAATGCCTTTTCCGCATCTTCCACTGGTACAACATCATATCCCTCTTTCTGAAGCGTGAAACTAACCAGTTCCAATATTTCCGGCTGGTCATCGATGATCATAATCGTCTTCTTTGCCATATCTAACCCTCCTTGAATTAAAGTTAATTACTTTTACAATTATATCACTAATCGTTACCTTTTGTCAAAGAGGTTTTTTTTATGATTGAGCAAAGTTTACATGTTACATTTGATGAAAAGCCAGAAATTTCTAATAATTCTGGGCTTATGGAAATTCCAATATGCCTAAAATACGTGAGATTTCGACACAATTGACTCATGATTATGAATGTGATATAATACCCGAGAAGTTTATCTGTATATAAATACGTAGTCTATATTTTAGTCATTATTTGTTAACAAAGCTATTGCTAGATTATACTCTTGATTAGGAGGTGAGTTGAATGAAAATATCTGTTATAGGTGGAGGTAATGGTGGCCAAGCGTTGGCAGGATTTCTTGCTTTGAGGGGGTTTGATGTTTCTTTGTACAATAGGAGTGAATGGCGGATATCTCGTGTAATTAAGACAAAGAAGATAAGACTTGAAGGTGAGATAAATGCGGTTGCAAATATATCATTTGCAACGACTGACATAGGAAAGGCTATAGAAGGGCGTAAGCTGTTGATGGTCGTATTGCCGGCATCTGCTCACAGAGATATTGCAAAGAAAATTGCACCTTATCTCGAGGACGGACAAGTAATAGTTTTGAATCCAGGTAGAACCGCAGGGGCATTGGAATTTCGCAACGTACTTAAAGAAGAGCATGTCAAAAAGGATGTAATAATAGCAGAAGCTCAAACATTTGTTTTTGCATCAAGATTATCGAATCCCGGCAGTGTTAGAATATTTAGAATCAAAAATGCCGTTCCTGTCGCTGCTCTGCCAGCAAGTCGAAATCCTGAACTTGAGGAAGTACTAATGAATGTTATGCCCGAATTTGAAATTGCAGAAAGCACTCTGTATACCAGTTTTAACAATATAGGAGCTGTTTTTCATCCTGCAACTATAGTTTTGAATACTGGTTGGATAGAAACTACGTTCGGAAAGTTCGAGTTTTATTTTGAGGGAATAAGCAACTCTGTTGCAAAGATTTTGGAGAAAATTGATGAAGAGAGATGTGAAGTTGCACGAAGAATTGGAATGGAACCGATGACTGCGACTCAGTGGTTAAGCTACGCATATGATGTTCATGGAGAAGATTTGTACAGCGCTATACATAATAATGAAGGCTACAGGGGAATTCAAGCACCTGCACAGATTGATTGCAGGTACATAACAGAGGATGTCCCAGCAAGTTTGGTACCACTGTCAGCATTTGGAAGACTTGTTGAATTTCCTACACCAACTATCGATACGATTATCTATTTGGCATCTATTATGACTGGGATAGATTTTTTCAAGGAAGGTAGGAATTTTGAGAAGTTACACCTTAACGGTAAAAGTGTTGAAGAAGTGAGACGGATAATGGAGGTGGGTGAGTGATGAAAATATTGGGTGGTTCCATAGGTAGCTGCGTACACAGTGTTGGAATTTTGAATTTTCTGAAGCTTGCCAACGAAAATGGATACGAAACTATATATGTGGGGACTTCTCTGCCAGTTAAAAAATTTGTTGAACAAATCAAAATGCACAATCCAGATATGGTGGCGATAAGTTACAGACTTGGTGGAGATGCTCTTGAAAATCTTCTGAAAGAATTTGAAGAATCAATAAGAGAAGAAAAATTGGAAGATAAAGTATATATCTTTGGTGGTACATTTGAAACTGCACAAGTAGCAAGGAAATTCAGATTTATAAAGAAGGCATTTGATGGTACGGAAGAGATAGATGAGCTTGTACTCTTTCTGAGAGGTGAATCGTACAGAAAGGTTAGTGACCAAGCTTATCCACAGACTCTTGGTGAGAGGATAAGGTTTAAAGCACCATTCCCATTGATTAGGCATCATATAGGTCTTCAAGAATTTGATGATACTGTGGAAGAAATCAAAAGACTTGCTGAGAGTGAGTTACTTGATATCATATCGATTGCACCTGATCAAAATTGCCAACAGTATTTCTTTGAACCTGATAAGATGGATCCAAAACAAGATGGTGC
>DPIB01000029.1:5436-5663 GCA_003522805.1 Fervidobacterium sp.
TGGATCCAAAACAAGATGGTGCAGGTGGTGTTCCAATAAGGTCGAGAGAAGATTTCGAGAAGCTATACGAAGCATCAAGACGTGGTAATTACCCGCTGGTAAGATGTTATTCTGGCACAAGAGAATTGCTAAAGTTTTCAAAAGTGTTGAAAGAGACCATTAACAATGCTTGGGCTGCGATACCTTTGATGTGGTATAGCGATTTGGATAGGAGATCAGAAAGGCCT